>JBCCJE010000512.1:0-4693 GCA_039027925.1 Bacteroidota bacterium | reverse complement strand
GGCGATAACCCGGCCGCGATGCGCTACACCGAAGTGCGCATGGACAAGCCCGCCGCATCGCTTTTGGCGGATATCGAAAAAGACACGGTTGATTTTCAGGACAACTATGATGGCAAAGATCGCGAGCCCTCGGTTCTGCCAGCACGCTTTCCCAATATGCTGGTCAATGGTGCGGGCGGGATCGCCGTGGGCATGGCCACCAACATTCCGCCGCACAATCTGGGGGAGGTTGTGGATGCCACGCTGGCACTCATTGAGGATCCTGATCTCGACTCGGCTCAGCTGAATGAATTTGTGCCCGGCCCTGACTTTCCCACGGGGGGGATCATGCTGGGCCGTTCTGGTGCGCGAAAGGCCTATCTGGAGGGACGCGGCAGCGTGATCATACGGTCCAAGTACAATCCAAACCACCCGAAAACCATACTTCCATCTACTGGGAGCACGCCGACGGTAGGAAAAGTATTCGAATCGTTTATGATAAAGATACGAATGAAATCCTCGGATTCAATTTGATGGGGGTTCGCTTCCGACACGAAGTTTGTGAAAAATGGCTAAGAGAAAAAACAAATGTAGAAGTAGTGTTAGAAAACTTAGCACTAGCTAATTTTGATCCTGAATTTTACAAAACTTACGAGCGTGAAGTTTTAAAAATATACAATCAGCAGTCGGGAAAAAATCTGACTTCAAGAAAGAAACGAAGTTGGACTCAAGTATTTAATTTTTTAAATGCTTAGACTTGGATCAGGAATAGCTCATCAATTTTTCAGCAAAATAAATTTTATCTAAAAAATTCGGAACAATGAAATTCATCAAAAACTCGGGGCTCCTCATTTTTATTTTCTCTTTTGCCGTTTTTGTACTTTCCCTCACATTTAGCAACCACGTTTTGACGAATGAATTGTTAAATGAAAAAATTCCCAAAAAAAAATACCATCGGGAAATGATTGCTCAGCAAGCGGGTGACATGCTGGGCAAGGAGTATAACAATAACATTGCATTTATCAATGCGCTCAAACCCGTATTAAAAAAGTCCAAAGAAGCCCTAGACAAAGCCTCTGGTGTTGATCCCTCCAAGGGTATCTGGAATGCGGTGAACTTACCCGAAGGCGTATCCGAGGGCGAGTACCGAATGTTTGGTGGCGATATAGACCATTATCTCTTCGAACTCACCAAGTACTCTGCCACGGGGCTTTTGCCTGATCGTTCCAGTTTATTCTTTTTGCTCAGTTTTATCCTAGGATCGTTGGGTGCGCTGATGTACTTGCTCCCCGATTTGAATTTGATTCCCGGCATCAAAAACGACCATATCTACCAGAGTTCGGCCACTCGTGGTATTACCTTTAAGAGCAGAATGATCTTTTTGGGGGCAGCCGTACTAGCGAGTATTTTGATGGGTATATTCAAATATTTTCTCATCGGCATCCTGACTATCGTTGCGGGGGCATTCATCGTTTACAGGATATACCAAACCAACAAAGCCAACGATGTGTCGTTTGTGAAATCTCGACCGGTAACCGCTACTCAGGGCATGGGCTGGCTCGGCGCGTCGGTCGGTATTTTTCTCATTGCCTTCTACGTTGCGCTTTACTTCTTTCCACAGTACATCACGAATTGGACATTGATGCTCGATCCCGTTAGCAAATCTTTGAGCGGCAACGCAGCGGGACGTTGGTTTCTCTACGGATTTTTGTACACCGTCGTCATGTTAGTGATGGGTACTCGTATGATGATAAAGTATCGCCACAATCGTTACCAACTTGTCCGAACGGGTTCGGTATTATTTTTCCAAACTGGATTTGCGTTTTTACTGCCCGAGTTTCTCCTAAAACTCAACCAACCTTACATGGATTTTAAAAATGCGTGGCCGCTTGATTACGATTATTTCTTTGATTACAACATCAACGGAATGTTAGGTCAAGGGACGGAGTTTGCCATAGCGGGTTGGGCTACGAGTGTAGGTACCATGATGTTCGTTTGGGGGATTGTACTGACGCTATTTGTCGTTCCTTTTTTCACTTATTATTTTGGGAAAAGGTGGTACTGCTCGTGGGTATGTGGCTGTGGAGGTTTGGCCGAAACCCTAGGAGATCCCTACCGACAACTCTCCGACAAAAGTTTGACCGCTTGGAAATACGAAAGATATATTATTCACGGGGTCTTATTATTTGCCGTCATCAAGACCGCTATGGTCATCTACACCTACACGTCGGGAAGTTCGAATATTCTTTTCTTTGATTCTAACAATGTGCGCTCGTGGTATGGATTTTTTATCGGGTCTATGTTTTCGGGTATCGTGGGAACTGGTTTTTACCCCTTGATGGGCAACAGGGTCTGGTGCAGATTTGGGTGTCCATTAGCCGGATTGATGGGATTGGTACAGCGGTTCAAATCCAGATTTAGAATTACCACCAACGGAGGTCAATGTATCAGTTGTGGGAATTGCTCTACTTATTGTGAAATGGGAATTGACGTAAGGGCATATGCCCAACGTGGTCAAAACATTGTGCGCGCCTCCTGTGTTGGTTGTGGTATCTGTGCCGCCGTTTGTCCGAGAGGCGTTTTACGACTAGAGAATGGTGCGGTGGATATTGATAATCGAACCACAGCACTCAAAACCATTCACATCAAGGATGGCGTTTTTGCGTTGGAAGGAAATGTGATTCATTAGGGGGAAGCGGAAGGAGAGAAGGGAGACCATTACGATAATAGTAGTTCGGACAAGGGTGAGCTTACTTCTCATCTTTCTCCTCCCTACTCCCTCCTCTAAAAATACTAAATTGATAAATTATCTAACAATGACTGTTTTTGCTCAAAAAGATTTTTATGACGTTGAGGAATACTTAGCTATTCAAGAAAGGTCTTTAGAAAAGCTCGAATACTATGATGGAAAAATAAAACCTATGTCAGGAGGAACCTTCACACACGCCGAACTCTGTGCCAATGCAATTTTCGCTCTAAAGTTAGCTCTAAAAAATGCTTCTAAAAAATATCGGCTTTGCACTAGCGATATTAAAATACAAATCGAAAAACACAATCAGTTTTTGTATCCCGATGCAGTTGTAGTTGACGAAAAGCCAGTGCTGTACGCTGGCAGAAATGACATTATTACCAACCCTACACTCATCGTTGAAGTTTTATCTAAAAGCACCAAAAAGAAAGATCTCACGGATAAATTCGAATCGTACAAAACACTTCCTTCTTTTGAAGAATACGTTGTGATTAGTCAAGAGAAAATTGAGGTGAAAACTTTTTACAAAGCAAATGATTGGCAAGTGAGCTTGCACCAAAACATCAAAGATACTTTTCCCCTAATGGCTTTAGGATTAAATATTTCAATGGAAGATATCTACGGCGATACCGATTTGATAAAGCCCTCGACGTAGCGGGCTACGAACTCCTGCTATTTTTTTCCTTTCGATTTTATATCAACAACTTTAATTTTAAAAATCAAAACGGAGTTCGACGGAATATTGATTTTTCCTTCACGAATGGATCGGGGTCCGTACGCCAATTTGGAGGGAATCAACAACCAACCTTCGCTTCCCTTTTTAAATTTTTGCAAACCTTTTTCCCAACCTTCTATGGTCTTTCCTCTGCCTAGTACAAATTTGAAAGGCTCTTTTCCGAAGGAAGTATCGAACACCGTCCCATCCGTTAATTTTCCTTCGTAGTGCACCTCCACGTAATCTCCCGGCTTGACAGTCTCGCCTTTCCCTTTTTTCTTTAACACATAACTCACGCCACTTGGCATTCGCTTGGTGCGCATTTTATTTTTTAGGGCGTACGCCTGAATAATTTTTTTATCCGTTGTGAATTGTTTTTCCCGCTGTGCTTCAAATTGGCGTCGCTCTCGGAGTTCTACTTTTTTCATATAAGCATTGTACTGATTGCGATCCATGATTTCTAACAATTCAATTTCATAAATCAAATCAGCGTGGGCGGGTATCGCATCACCTATTCCTTGTTTTCCGTAACCCAACTTGGAGGGAACAAATAATTTACCTTTCCCACCCGCTCGAAACTGTTGTAATCCAAATTCCCATCCCTGAATAACCTGCCGATACCCCAATCGAAATACAAAAGGATCATCCTTGGAAGACTCATCGAAAACAGTTCCATCGAGTAGCATCCCTTTGTAATGAATTTTTACGTAGTCACCGGGCTGCGCTTTTTCGCCATTCCCATTTTTTTCGATGGTAAAAAAATATCCTTCCTTACCCGCTTCGGGTTGTAAATTATTTTCCTCGAAGTAGTTCGTAAATTTTTGAGAAAAAATAGGGTTGTAGTACCCCGTGAATAAAATAGAAAGTGTAACCAATAACCATTTCATAGTACAATAATTTTTTACTTTTATCCAACGAAAAATATTTCATTCAGGTACAAAAAAATTAAAATCAACGCACCATGAGATCAAAGAAAGTTCAATTCACGAATGCGAGCGGTTATCATTTATCCGCAAAGTTAGAATTTCCACCGGATACCCATCCGTATGCCTTTGCCATTTTTGCCCATGTTTTTACTGGTAATAAAAACCTAACGGCTACCCGACACATCAGTAGAGCGTTGACGCAAAATGGAATTGGCGTTTTACGTTTCGACTTTACGGGACTCGGAGAAAGTGAAGGTGATTTTGCGGATACGAATTTTACTTCCAATGTGGACGACTTGTTGGCGGCTTCCAAATATTTGGAAG
>JBCCJE010000511.1:0-4702 GCA_039027925.1 Bacteroidota bacterium | reverse complement strand
TTTTTTTATAAAATACAAAAAATGTAAAAGTGCTGTTATCAAGAGTATCTATAATTTCATACGCTCAATGATTTAGCTCCTATCTTTTACTATCTTTTTCTAACATTAAAAATAATATTTATCATGAGATTAGTTACGCTACTATTGCTTAGTATCCTTCTGTTGGCTTCGTGTGGAAACGATGACGAACCCGATAAGGAAGGTAATTGTTTAACCGCCGTCATCAACGGCGAAGATTTTGTTGGCGAATCCGTTACGGGGGTATTTGTAGAAACCACAATTGAATACGAAAATCTTGGTACACAAAATACTAGGATACTGACCATTACGGGTACAATTCCGAGCCTAGGGGGTGAAACAAAGACCATCATGCTCACTTTTGCCTGTGGGGAATTACAGTCGGAGTTGGATTACGTAGATACGGATGAAGATTGTGGTGTTGGTATGAGTTATTCAATTACTGAATTTTTAAACCCAAATGGTGCTATTGTGGTGATGCCTATGACTGGATTGATAGTGGTTCAGGAGTTGAGTGCCGACCGAATCAAAGGAACATTTACTTTTTCGGGAGAAGATCAGAATGGAGACCCCTACAATTTCACGGACGGTTTTTTTGATACAGAGATTATACAATAAGCAAAATAAAATTTCGAGTTGATTAATTATATACTCCGAAAATCACTCTACGGCATCGTAGTACTCTTCTTAGTCGTACTGACCATTTCTGCGATCATTTATCTTTCTCCCGTTGATCCTGCTCAACTTACCCAAGGACAGAGAACAGATACCCAGACCATCGAAGCCGTACAAAAGGAGTTTGGTTTAGATCAGCCTTTGTGGGTACAATTAGGCATGTACCTACGGGATATTTCTCCCCTTGACGTGTTGTATAACAATAAAAATACAAAAGATAAATACGTTTTTCTTCCTTTGATTCCATTGGGAGAAGGGCGTTATTTTTCCATAAAAAAACCTTACCTAAGAACTTCTTACCAAACGGGCGAACGGGTAAGTGTCATGTTAAGCAAAGCCATTCCACAAACTATCGTACTAGCTACCGCTGCTATTTTGCTGGCTTGTCTCATCGGAATTTTTTTGGGTGTTCTCGCTGCGTTGCGCCAAAATACTTGGTTGGATGCCACGGCTATCGTTACCTCCGTGATGGGGTACTCCCTGCCTAGCTACGTTTCTGCTATTTTGTTGGCTTTAATATTTGGGTATTATTTGCAAGCCTACACAGGATTGAGCGTACAAGGAAGTCTGTTCGGTATAGATGACTTTGGAGACGAAAAGATTTTTTGGAAAAATCTAATTCTTCCTGCTATCGCTTTGGGAATTCGTCCAGTAGGAATCATTACCCAACTGACACGTAGTTCAATGTTGGATGTTCTCTCCCAGGATTACATCCGAACTGCCAAAGCCAAGGGGCTTTCCAAAGCGAAGATTGTATTCAAACACGCTTTGCGCAATGCTTTGAATCCCGTAGTTACCGCTGTTTCTGGATGGTTGGCGGCTTTGTTAGCGGGTGCTTTTTTTGTTGAAAATGTATTTAGTTATAATGGTTTGGGAAAGATGACTGTGGATGCTTTACTGACTAGGGATATTCCCGTGGTACTCGGAGCGATTACTTTTACCGCTGTCCTATTTGTGGTTATCAATCTGTTGGTAGATGTCCTTTACACTTTTCTTGATCCTAGGGTGAAGTTGTCCTGATCTAGTCTGATCATTTTAAAATTTTGTATTTCAAATATTTTTTGAACTATACACGAAACTACCTGTTACAAGGACAGAATTAAATTACAGCGTAGATTTATTTCCAAATTTTTGAAACATTTATGAAATGCTGTAAAAAGATTCTAAATTAGCGGAAACAAAATGATCGAAAAGGAGTAATCAATAAGATATTTTTTCCGAACAAAATACTCAAAAGCTAATTCTCTTGTCGGTTGATTTTTCGGCTACAAGATTTATAAATAAGGGTGTTGTTTTATAGCGGTGTTGGCATCAAGATATGTCACACCGCTTCCCCTTTTTAGGGCTTCACGATAATTTATCTACCAATCTAAACATAAACTCCACACCGGCTTCCAGTTGTTTTTTTCTAATAAATTCATTAGCCCGGTGAGCGTGCGCTATATCTCCAGGGCCACAAATTACTGACTCAAAACCCGCTTCGGAGAACTGACCCGCTTCGGCAGCGTAAGATACCGTTATCAATTTGTCCACCCCCGTAAGGGATTGTATAAAAGGCACTACGGACAAATGATCGGGGGTGTCGAGTGGTGGAACATCTGGATGTGCGTACGTTGTTATAATTTTAAAATCAGGAAATCTTTCTTGGTTGATAGCTTCTAATTTTTTACAATGATCTTCAAATTCCCGCAAAATATCCTTGCTCTTGTCCATCGGGATCACCCGCACATCCCAGCAAAATGACGCAGCATCGGAGATTACATTTGGTGCTATCCCGCTTTTTTCAAATATCCCTGCGTGGATGGAAGTATAGGGCGGCGTAAACCTTTCGTCAATCCTCCCCGCCTCAATCAAACGATTCATTTTGTTTTCTAGCCAGAGGATCAACCGTGCAGCTTCGTGGATGGCACTTACTTCCGTTCGGATACGACTGCTGTGCCCCGCCGAGCCACTCACGGAAGTTTTAAAAATGACAATTCCTTTTTGACCAACCACGGGCTGCATCATCGAAGGTTCTCCAATGATAGCATATTTCGGTTTTTCTTGGTAGGTAGATTTGAGGTGCGCCACCAATTCGGGAGCGGCAAGGCAGCCCACTTCTTCATCGTAAGAAAAGGCAAAGTAAATCGGTTTTTTCAGATCGGCAGACTGCATCTTAGGAAGGGCGGCGAGGCAGCAGGCAATAAATCCCTTCATATCACAAGTTCCTCTTCCGTACAATTTACCGTCCCCTCCATCGGTCAAAATAAATGGGTCAGTTTTCCACGGTTGTCCCTCAACTGGAACTACGTCCATGTGTCCCGACAAAATAACTCCGTCATCCACCGCCGGCCCTATCCGACAATGAATAGACCTTTTCGTACCGTCTTCATTGGGAACATTCGTAAATGATACACGATGCTGCGTAAGATAATTTTCGATCCATTCAGCTATCGAAATATTACTTTCTCCTCCGAATACTGGAAAAGAAACCAACTGGGAGAGTATTTCGATGACGCCTTTTTTAGCAGTTGATAATAAAGTTGAAGTCATGGGTTTTTGAATGATTGAATAATTGTCATTGTCATTGCCATTGTCATTGCCATTGCCATTGTCATTGCCATTGCCATTGTCATTGCCATTGCCATTGCCATTGTCATTGTCATTGCCATTGTCTAATTGCCATTGCTTGACCTCACGCCGGTCCCCATTCGATAGCTACACTAAAAATCAAGAATCCCCACGCTACGATTAAAATGAGTAAGGCCAATGGAAAAATATATCGTAACCACCGATCAAACGGAACTCGGCACATACTCAACATAGCGATCAGTCCACCCAAAGTGGGGTTGATAATATTGGTAACGCCATCTCCAATCTGAAAAGCAAGTATCGTACTCTGTCGGGTTAGTCCTACCAAGTCGCCAACTGGAATCATAATGGGCAAGGTAGCCAAAGCCTGCCCACTCCCCGACGGAATAAAAAGATTCATAATAGATTGCGCAATGGACATCAAAAATGCAGAGGCGTAGAGCGGCAGGGTAGTGAGCCAATTAGATAGTTCGTAGGCAATGGTATCGCTTACGTGACCGCTTTCGAGGAGTACTCGTATCGTGGTAGCGTACCCTACCATAAATGCCCCCGGAGCAACAACTGCAATTGACTGCAAAGTTGTCTCGCTTATGGTTCGGCTACTCATACCAGAAGCGATACCAGCGATGATTCCGATGATGATAAAAATAGATGATATTTCCGTAAGGTACCATCGGTACTGAAAAATACCAAAAAGCATAAACCCCAATCCGCCGATAAAGATGGTAAAAACCAACCAATGGTTAGCACTCATTTGGTAATCTGCTATGTCTTTCGAAAGTGCTAGTCCACTCGTATCGAGTCCGTGCCCTAGGCTTGGACCTTGATTAATTAGTATTTTTTTAAAATACCTCACATTATAATAAGCCAATAAAGATAATCCCACAAAGCACAAAATAGATCGTAGAACTGCTCCTGAAAATAAAGGCATCTCTGCTATCTGATGACCTATGCCCACGGTGTATGGATTGACGGGAGACAATCCAAACCCAACGGTAATACCTCCTACGGCGATGCCCGCTGCTAGTATCAAATCGCCACCCAAGGCGGTGGCCAAAACGGCAGCAATGGGTACCATCGCAATATTATTTTCGTAGCCTACAAAAATTCCTAACAATCCAAATACGTAAGTCATAATTACTACAATTACGAACCTACGTTCCAACCCTAACTCCTTGATAAATGTCCCAACGGCGTGTTCTATCATTTTAGATTTTTCTAGGATACCAAACATAATTCCTCCCGCAAATACCACGAAGATAATGTTCGAAGCTGCGCTAAATCCTCCCGCCAAAGCATTGAACATCCCCATCATACCGATGGGCGTCTGATCAATTGGGGCGTACGATCCCGGAACAACTCGCTGCCGACCATCTATCAACGCTCGCTGATATTCTCCTGCGGGCAAAAGATGACTCAACAACGTAGCAAAAATGAT
>JBCCJE010000510.1:0-4716 GCA_039027925.1 Bacteroidota bacterium | reverse complement strand
GTCTTTATAATAGGAATAGTATCTCCTGGGAGCGCTTCGTGCGCTTCGGTTAATTCCGTTGTTCGTTGGTTCTTTTTCAATGTTTTATACCATAAATTTCTACAAATTGAAAAAAGTACTGATTACCGGTGCGGCCGGATTTTTAGGATCACACCTTTGCGATAGATTTTTGGCAGAAGGTTTCCACGTAGTGGGTATGGATAATTTAATCACGGGAAATATGGACAACATTGCTCATCTATTTCCCGAAAAGCATTTTGAATTTTACCACCACGATGTTTCCAAGTTTGTTCACGTACCGGGTAATTTGGATTATATCTTACATTTCGCTTCTCCCGCTAGTCCTATTGATTATCTGAAAATGCCCATCCAAACCATGAAGGTGGGCGCACTAGGAACTCACAATCTCTGTGGATTAGCGAAAGCCAAAGGAGCTAGATTATTGATAGCTTCCACCTCCGAAGTATATGGTGACCCGCTTGTACATCCACAGCAGGAAGACTACTGGGGCAACGTGAATCCAATCGGGCCAAGAGGAGTGTACGACGAGGCCAAGCGATTTCAGGAAGCCATCACGATGGCCTATCATACTTTTCACGGATTGGAGACTAGGATAGTTCGTATATTCAATACTTACGGCCCGCGGATGCGAGTGGACGATGGTCGTGTGATGCCCGCTTTTTTCTCCCAAGCTATTAGAGGAGAAGGACTGACGATCTTCGGTGACGGATCACAAACGCGGTCTTTTTGCTACGTGGACGATTTGATTGAAGGTATTTACCGATTGTTGATGAGTGATTATAATTTGCCAGTCAATATCGGCAATCCGCACGAAATTACCATCGGAGATTTTGCTAGAGAAGTGCTGGCAATGGTGAATAACCCAGAGGCTACCCTTACGTTCCACGATCTGCCACAAGATGATCCCAAAAAACGCCGACCTAACATTACTCGCGCAAAGGAGGTACTCGGCTGGGAACCCAAAGTATCCAGACACGATGGAATGCTGAAGGCTTACGAGTACTTTAAGTCTGTGGTCAAGGTTAAAGTGTGAGAGATGGAAGCGGGAGGAGAGAGGTGAGAAGTAGAAAGTGAAAGATTTCTTAGATTATCTATTTCTCCTTTCCCTCCTCCCAAAAAATAAATTTTTAAAAAAATCAAATTATGGCTTTTGAAAAAACAATTTTAGTGACGGGTGGTGCTGGTTTTATTGGTTCGCATTTGATCCGTTTGTTAGTCAATAAATATTCTAATTATCACATCGTGAATTTGGATGCGCTGACCTACGCTGGCAATCTCGAAAACCTCAACGACGTAGAAGGCACCGAAAATTACACTTTCGAAAAAGGAGACATCCTTGATACCTCGTTTCTTGACCGAATTTTTGGGCAGTACTCCTTTGATGGCGTTATTCATTTGGCAGCCGAGTCGCACGTAGATCGCTCTATCGAAGATCCGATGGCATTTATCAAAACTAACGTAATCGGTACGGTAAATTTATTGAACGCTGCCAGAACGTACTGGGGCGATTTTGAGGGAAAAAGATTTTACCACGTTTCTACGGATGAAGTATATGGTTCTTTGGGGGCAACTGGATTTTTTACCGAACAAACGCCCTACGATCCTCGTTCCCCCTACTCGTCGAGCAAGGCGAGTTCGGATCATTTTGTGAGGGCTTATTACCATACTTACGGTATGCCTATTGTGATTTCTAACTGCTCCAATAACTATGGCCCCAATCAATTTCCCGAAAAATTACTGCCATTATTTATTAATAACATCAAACATAACAAACCACTTCCGGTGTATGGAGATGGCAAATATACTAGAGATTGGCTGTGGGTAAAAGATCACGCTACGGCCATTGATGTGATTTTTCACGATGGGAAAAACGGCGAAACTTACAACATCGGCGGCAACAACGAATGGCAAAATATAGATCTCATTCACGTCTTGATTGACATTGTGGACGAGGCATTGGGCAGACCTAAGGGTACTTCCAAGGAATTAATTCACTTTGTGAAAGACCGACCGGGGCACGATAAACGTTACGCCATTGATGCTACTAAAATCAAAGATGAACTAGGGTGGGAGCCTTCCATCCAATCCGAAGAAGGACTCCGACTAACCGTAAAATGGTACTTGGAAAATAAGACTTGGCTCGAAAATGTCACCTCTGGCAACTACCAAAAGTACTACGAAAAAATGTACGCCGATCGAGTGTGAGGAATGGATTTTTCACAAGATAAATCCCGTCACAAAATCATGTACCCGAAATAACCTACCCCTCCGACAACTTTTTTTCTTCCGAAGAAAAAAATAACCTCGTCGGTTGGGTAGGTTATTTTATTTCTAATCTCTTATCTTTACTGTTCATTAGATGAGAGAGGTGAGAACAGAGAAAAAACGAAAGTGTTGACCTCAATGGCAGCGTAAAATACAGCCTAAATCAAACAACTCTTTAGCCTCGCAAAATCCTCCATCTTCTCTAGTCTATTTTTAAAAGTCCAATTATCTTTACTGGGCTTAGAACAACTACTACATGAGAAAACTCTACTTCCCTTGGCATTCGCCGTTGTCGGATTTCCATACCATAAGTCGAGTTTGTAAAAAGGAAAATCTATGCGATCGAATCAGCTATTTACCCTATTATTTTTTTTGATTGTTGCGGTTGGGCTTCATGCACAAGAGCATCAAATCAAAGGACGAATATCCATTTTCAATAGTAAGCTATCCCACCAATCGGTTCAGTACATCAAGGATGCGGAAGTGATTACCGCCGCATCGGTGCCCGTCAGTTCGGATTACAAAGGTAGGTTTCAAATAAAATTTAACGGATTACCTACCAACACGACTATCAAGATTGATGTTTTGAAGGAAGGTTACGAAATCGTGAATCTCCACGATTTGGAGGCATTTCCCATCAGCCAAACATTGCTGCTACGAGTGTATCTTGCCGAAATTGGATTCCTCGCCAAAGAAAAAGAAAAGCTCGAAAAAGCGCGTTTTCAGATACTGGAAACTAAGGAAGCATTTTTTTTAGATCGCCTTGCTTTTGACAACCAAGAAAGTATAGCAGCTATTGATGATCTGGAAAAAAGGCTCGGTCGAAAAATTTATAACACCATCGAGGCTGAGGAAATAGTCCTAGCTATAAGCCAGCAAATCCAACAACAGATACCCAACTTTGTAGAAGTACTTGCCCGAATCAATTTGGATTTTGCGGGCGAAACCTATCGGAATGCTTTCGAAAAATACCAATCAGGAAAAATCGAAGCAGCCATTGCAACGATGGAAAATGAGGATTTGGAGTCAAGGTTGGAGAATATTTTATCCCTCCTAAAAAAGTACGAAGCAAATCCCGAAGAGCTGAAAAAAGTACTCGAAATCCGCTTGATTCAGATGAATCAAATCAAAGAAATACTAGCCTTGTTGACCGTTTGTTATCAAGAAAATTTTCAATTAAAAAAAGCACAGCGCACTTTTGCGCAGTTAGAAAAGGTAGTTAGCCTGACTCCGTTTGGGGACGACTGGATACTAAAAAAATTAAAGCCCAGCACCTACCTAAGGGAAAATACAGAACTTGTAAACGTAGTGTTGGAAAACACCTCGCCAACTGACTCCACTACCCAAAACGAATTACTCCAATCGTCAACGGAGGAAATAGTCGTTGTTGATTCTACTAAATTTTTCGTTGCGGTGGACGATAAGTCAGCTTTTAAAATAAATTCCAAAACCACACAATCGGGGACACTTTCTGTGGAGAAAATGGATTCCACGGATTTTGAAACGGCACTTTTGCTCAAGGAAGGATTTAAAAAATTGGAATCATCAGCAACTGAAAAAATACCAGCAAAGACAAAAGCTGACGACAAAATGGTAGCCGCAGCAATCTCCACAGATACCGCTTCCGTTGCCAACGCAAATCTTACTTCATCCGAATCCGTTACTGAAATGACTACTGCTAAAAAAGAGGTCAAAGCGACGATCAACGAACCTTCTGAAAAAATTAGCTCAACGCCGATCTTCTTTCGGTTGACCAAGAAAACGAGTTTGAGACAACGACCCACCGCTAAGTCCAAAGTTTTAAAACGCTTAGCCGTTGGTGATAGCGTAGCGTTTATCGAAAAGACCAATCGGTACTGGGATAAGGTCATCCTAAACGGGCAGGTGGGCTACGTCAAATCTTTTTTGTTAGACAAATAGCACTCACTTAGACTCCTCCAAAAAGGTAGCGCGGTAAGCCTGTGGAGATTGGTTTTCAGCCTTTTTAAAAAAGCGAGTAAAATAGGCAGGATCATCAAACCCTAGCTCAAAGGCAATCTCCTTCA
The DNA here is from genome assembly GCA_039027925.1 of Bacteroidota bacterium. Classification (GTDB taxonomy): domain Bacteria; phylum Bacteroidota; class Bacteroidia; order Chitinophagales; family Saprospiraceae; genus CAJQQY01. The sequence continues at coordinate 385 of JBCCJE010000510.1, read as the reverse complement.
CCGATTTTTGGGTGTAGCGGAGATCGCGTTTGGCTTCCAAAACAATCCGATTACGGATCACTTCCGTTGGAGTTTTATAACCCGATGCGTGCAGTCTTTTGGAGAGTGACTTGGGAGAGACGTACAGTTTTTCGGCGTAGGCGGATACGGCGTGTATTTGACGAAAATTCTTATCTACTAGCGCGATAAAATCTCCAACCAATCTATTGGCAGTATCCTGAGGTGGAGGTTCGGGTTGTGCTTCATCGAGCTTTCGGAGAGCCTCAATTAACAACATGCGCAGATAAGTCTCTAACAATTCTCGGTGGGCTTTGCCGGGATTTTCTAACTCTCTAATCATATTTTGAAAAATCATCGCAAACGTAGAAACATCTTTCCGTTGGAG
>JBCCJE010000509.1:0-4723 GCA_039027925.1 Bacteroidota bacterium | reverse complement strand
GCGCATCCTCGGCGGAAATAAACTCTCCTTTATCATTAAGTAGTTTTAGGGCATTCCATTGTTTAGGATTATGGCTGGCGGTAAGGATGATGCCTGCCCCTGCATTTTCCATCGGAACGGCGATCTCAACCGTCGGAGTAGTAGATAATCCAATATCCACTACATCAATCCCCAAGGCACGAAGTGTATTGACGACTAGCGCATTGACTATCTCACCAGATATTCTAGCATCACGCCCTACCACTATTTTTCGATTACCCGTTTTTTGAATGACCCAGTAACCGAAAGCAGCGGCGCATTCTACAATATCTTGCGGGGTTAAGTTATCTCCTGCTGCCCCGCCTATAGTTCCTCTAATGCCAGAGATAGATTTAATAAGTGCCATAAAGCTTAATTAAGGATTGTTTGTCAAAAAAAATGTGAAAAAATACAGTACGTTTATGACCGAGAGTAAAGTCTCAAAGATAGAAATTAATTTATTGTAGAGAAGGGATTAGGTCTAGGATTAATAATTTTTTTTGTAAAGAACTGGGGTGAACAAAAAGTAAAAACTAACCTGTTTAGGAATGAAAGACTAAATTTCTTTGGTCATTTTCATACCTTTAACTTTCTATATAAAAGAAATGACGGAGTTACTGCAATTCGATCAAAGTTTATTCTATCTTATCAATACTGTGTGGACTTCCGACTGGCTAGATCTAGTGATGCCATACTGGAGGAACAAATATTTTTGGACACCTTTTTACATTTTCCTTATCAGTTTTCTTTGGATAAACTACAACAAGAAAGGCTTGTTTCTAGTTTTGTTTGCCATCTTGACGATTGCCGTCGCAGATACGATGAGTAGTCAGGTAATAAAAAAAACGGTACGAAGAATCCGACCTTGCAATGATCCTCTGATGAATGGATTTGTGGAAGTTAAGATAGCGTGTGGGGGTGGGTATAGTTTTACTTCCTCACACGCTACGAATCATTTTGCGTTAGCCTTCTTCCTAATTTTCACTATTGGAAAAAGATTTAGATTGTTCAAGTGGTTGCTTTTTTTCTGGGCGTTCAGCGTAGCGTACGGACAAGTTTACGTAGGGGTACATTATCCATTTGACGTAATTGTAGGAGCATTGCTAGGAATTTCAATAGGGACGGTCACTTCGGTATTCTACGGTAGTTTTAAGGATTTGCAATTTGACATTTAGAGGCTCCTAAGAGTTCAAAAGCTGTTCTTAATATTTTGTCAAAATCAAACACTACAATCATTTTTTAAAAAATAGGTTTGCATTTATCTGATTATCTTATTTTGTTTTTTTCTGTACTTCTTGGAGGAGGGACGGCATTCTATTTTCAAAGGAATAATAAAAATATTCTTCAGTTAGTCCTCTCTTTTAGTGGATCATTCATTCTAGGTATTTCCGTGCTTCACTTGATGCCGGTAGCTTTTTCGGAAAAAGGCAATGCCGTAGGATTGTTGATTCTGTTTGGATTTTTTGTTCAACTATTGTTGGAGCAACTCTCACGGGGAGTAGAGCACGGACATATTCACAAGCCACACCACAGGCGCAATTCTTTCGCCCTTCAGGTGTTACTAGGATTGTGTATTCATGCTTTTTTTGAGGGTATCCCGTTGACCAACGACGAAGTTCATGCGCACCATCATCATCATCATTTACTTTGGGGAATCATCCTCCACAAGGCGCCCGCAGCCTTTGCGCTAGTTTTACTATTGATGCTGTCTGGTGTTAAAGAATCACTTATTTGGATAGGGCTTTTGGTTTTTGCGGCGATGTCTCCGTTCGGCGCATTGGTGGGGGAAGGATTAAAAGAGAGTGGATTTTTGACACCTCAACGCCAAAATTATATCGTAGCTTTCGTCGTGGGTTCTTTTCTTCACATTGCCACCACCATTCTTTTTGAAACAGACAGTAGCGGGCATCATCAATTACCCTTGAAGAAAATGCTCGCCGTGATAGCAGGAAGTGGAATGGCGATGTTGACTTTGATTTAGACGAAGGCAATAGGCACTTACGCATTTACTATTCCCGAAAGACTATCCGAAGAAATTACTCAAAACCTCTTAAACATCTGTTAAATTCTAGCAAACAATATTAAAACGAGGTTAAACTGACTGTCAATATGTAACCAATTTGGCACTTGGTCATATCTTAGTTTCAACAATTTAGAGTTGGAAGCAGCACCAACAACATTCAAAAATCTAAAACTTAACACTCATAAGTTGCGGCACTTCCACTTCTGCCTTACCGATTATTGCTAGGCTTAATGACAATCTGCGAATCCAACAATTTGCTCGAAGCTATGAACAGTTTTACCATCAAAGGAGAGAAAATTAAATAATTTGAGTATGTTTGATACAACTTTCTCAACCAAACATGCACCTTCAAAACTACGAAGCTTTTTTAGTAACCTATTTTTATCAACGACAAATCATTTGGTTTTTATAAATTCTCAACATGAATTTGCAAAATTTTACCGTTGATAATTTTCACAACATCGCCCAACTATTTTATCAAATCACCACGTTTTAAAGACGTTACATCAACGAAAAAAAATGAAATTCACACCAAAAAGTAGTGATCAAGATCTCATCTTGGGTTGTAGGAAAGAACATCCTCTCGCGCAGAAATACCTCTACCAAAGATATTTTGGAAAAATGTTAGGTATCAGTATGCGATACACTAGCAATCGGGAAGAAGCCATTGAGGTTTTGAATATGGCCTTTTTCAAGGTTTTTACCTGTATAGACCAATTCAAAGAACCAGGTTCATTTGCGGGTTGGGTAGCTCGCATAGTTTTTAATTGTTCCATAGATCACGTCAGAAAACAAGTCACTTACAAAAAAGTGATTGATCTCAATAGCGAGAAGGAAACTTCTATCAACAATGATGCTATTGATAATCTAGCTACCGAAGATCTCTACAAAGCTATCCAAATGTTATCCCCTTCTAGCCGTACCGTATTTTGCCTTTATGTGATTGATGGATACAAGCACCACGAAATTGGTAAGAAATTGGGGATTAGTGAAGGCACCTCCAAGTGGCACTTGTCATCTGCCAGAAAAGAATTACAAAAAATCTTAGTTAACAAATTTAGAATCCGAGTTGCGATATGAAAAAGTTTGACAATTCTGCTGAAAATAGGCTCAAAGAAAGAATAGTGGAGCATGAGTTTGACTTCGACCCTCAGGCATGGAAGTCAATGAATAAGATGCTCAATACCCACAACCCAAGGAGATCTCCATTGTGGTTATCTAGCTTGCTAATTATGACCACTATAGTTACGCTATCTTCCATCGCTTGGTACGTACCCTTTGAACCGATTCAAGAATTTTTTGAAGAAGTATTCGAAATTAAGGAAGATACCATCAGAGAGAGACCCGACTTTGTTCCTACCGAAGTATTTGAGTTAATGCCCGAGTCAATTGAAAATCCAAAAGCAAAAATCAATCAGGAACAGCCTAGTCAACTCCAGAAATCCATCGAGTCGCCAGTAGAAGAGCTTCCAAAAGTAGGGCCTACCGATCTTTACGAATGGCACCGACTAGAAGTAGAGCGGGAAGGAGAAACAGCTAAACCAATTGCAACGCTCGAAACCTACATAGAAGAAAGTCAAACGGTAGCACAGATCAATATACCCGTAAAGAAAAAAGTTCACGCAGGATTTTTTGGTGGGGGTACAGTAGCAATTTCCAACAGTCCACTTATTCCTGAGGGTGCAGTTTCACCTAGCATCGGAGTATTTGCGGGATATAATATCAACGACAAATGGGGGGTACAAGTGGAGGTCAATTTCCGAAAAGGATTTGTCCAACCCTTCACCGCAAAGGAAGAAAGAACGGACGTGATCAATCTGCCTATTGCCTCTAATTCGAGTTTCGACCGAGTGAGCGCAAATCAAGATATCATCGCTAAAAATTTAACGGTACTAGAATTTCCTGTACTCGGAAAATATAAACTTGACCGTAGAAGCAGCTTGATGGCTGGCGTTCGTCCTTCGTGGATTCACGTAAAAGATCCTGATCCAGAAGAAGGTAAAAAAACAATCTACGAAAAATTAGATGTAGGTCTGAGTGTAGGTTACGAAGTACAATTGTCCAAAAGGGTAGCCGTTAATCTTCGATATAATCAAGGTGTTACGGATTTGTTTATCGAAAATGATGAGGTATTCTTAAATAATGATTTTCAAGCCTCAGTTCGATACACGCTGAATCCTTAGGAATGGGAAATTAATAAAATTTGATTTTTTCCAATCCCAAAAAATTTGAGAAAATCCTCTTTACTCAATTTCTATTGATCTTCCTGAGAAACATACCAACGGTAGAAATGAAAGAATAGTCCTCTCGATTAAGTAAGTGTATCCAATGAAACGAAAATCCATCTTAATCACACTTTTATTTTTTTCGACGCTGATCTTCGGGCAAGAAAAAAATAAGTATGCCTTCCGCTTTCAGGGAGACTCTCGCCGAACTATTATCAATAGGAAATCAGTTAATATTTATGGGCTACGGGGTGGTATCTTACTCAACAATCAGTGGGAAGCAGGCATTGGCGTGTATAGTTCAAATCTATTTGGCTTATTAGGCAGAGCAGTCAGCAAAGATTATGTAGATAGAAATATTGACCCTCCTACCCCACTTCCCGCAGAAATCGGATTTCATTATTTTTCGCTGTACGGTGAGTACATCATTATTGAAAATAATAGATGGAAATTTACG
>JBCCJE010000508.1:0-4732 GCA_039027925.1 Bacteroidota bacterium | reverse complement strand
TTGAAAAACAATTGGGCAAAGATAAATAATTAAACCGAAAAGCAAGTTTCTGGAAAATTGTTGTTTTTCCAGCTTTACCAGCGCTCACTTGAAAGAAAAATCTTTAGTTTCGCAATCTATTTGGACAATCCCTCACACCAAAATCAAAATATTTTGAAGGCAAAAAAATCTTTTGGACAACATTTTTTGAACAACGAACTCATTACTGAAAACATTGCGAATAGCTTGCAGTTGATCAGTCAGTACCATCAAGTTTTAGAAGTAGGGCCCGGCGGGGGTATGCTGACGAAGTACCTTTTGCGGGGTGCATTTGACCTGAAAGTAGTGGAGGCAGATCGAGATATGGTGAGGATTTTGCGCCAACGTTTTCCTGCCCTCGAAGGTAATATTATCAGTAAGGATTTTTTAAAACTGGATTTGAGTGAGGTTTTTAAAAATGAATCTTTTGGGCTGATTGGAAACTTTCCCTACAACATCTCAACGCAGATTATCTTCAAAATGCTAGAGCACAAAACACTCATCCCCGAAATGGTGGGAATGTTTCAAAAAGAAGTAGCCGAGAGAATCGTGTCTCCGCCCGGTTCAAAAGTTTACGGTGTCATTAGTGTACTGACGCAGGCATTTTACGAAGGGAAATATTTATTTACGGTTGATCGAACGAATTTTGACCCACCACCAAAGGTACAGTCGGGAGTTATTCAGCTCGTGCGTAAAGCCAACCTAGAGTTGGGTTGTGACGAAAAATTATTTAGACGAGTCGTCAAGCAAGCATTTAGTCAGCGTAGAAAAATGTTGAGAAACACGATGAAGGCATTTTTCAAAAAAGAAAATACTAATGCAAGTGAATTGTTACAAAACGATTTTTTTCGGCAAAGACCAGAAAAACTTTCCGTGGAGGATTACGTCCAATTAGTGAACTGGGTAGCAGAGTTTGGAGCATAGAATACAGTTGAACTTTTTTATTCGAAAATACTTTTACAACTGTGATTGCATTATCACAAATTTTATAATTATCAAAAATGTGGCTACTCGGAATGGAGAATAGAGATGTGAGAGTAGGGAATAGAGAGCAGAGATGTAAGATAACGCTAGAATTTTATCTTCGGTGTGCTCACTTCCCTCAATGAAGCTAAGCGAAATGGTCTCACTTCCCACTTCTTTTTTCTCCCGAACAGCTACCTAAAAACAAAGAAAATGAGTTTAGAATCAAAAGTAATGACCGATCTTAAAACTGCCATGAAAGCAAAAGACCAAGCTGCACTTCGAAGCCTGCGCGCTATCAAATCCGCTATACTTTTAGCCAAAACCGACGGTAGCGGTAAGGCACTAGACGAAGCAGGCGAAATCAAGTTGGTTCAAAAATTAGTGAAGCAAAGAAAAGACTCTTTGGAAATATACGAAAAACAAAATCGGGAAGACTTAGCAACGAAGGAAAAAGAGGAGATTGCGATTTTGACCAACTACTTACCTAAGCAGTTAGATGCTGCCGAGCTAGAGGCCATCATCAAAGACATCATAGCCAAAACGGGCGCCACCTCCATGAAAGACATGGGAAAAGTAATGGGCATGGCATCCAAGCAATTAGCTGGAAAAGCCGATGGTAAAACTATTTCAGGAGTTGTAAAAGGATTGTTAGGGTAGGGTAGGTTGAACGAGTTGCGGGATCAGGTATTTTCGATTTCTCGCAATTCGTTCAACTTTTCTGCTACAACAAAGTATCAAAAATATCATCCAACTCCTCAAAAGATTTGACCCCCACTTTTTCTTCCGCTCCACCTTTTAAATTCAGTCCGTACAAGTTGGGTATCGCTAGTATTTCTTCTAAATTATCTTTAGAAAGATCAATGCTGAGCATGATTCTGAAGTGACTGCACATTTCTTGTAACAATGTGATTGCATTATTGTCTTTACTTCGTTTGAGGTCTTCCCAACTAATTCGGCTTTGCTCAAAAGAAAGTAAAAAATAAGAGGCATAGGCAGCGTATCTATCCAAGTGTTTTTTGACTGCGGCGAGTGGGAGTTCTTCCGAAACGACGACTTCTTTAATGACCGCTGCTCCGTGGATTTTTTCTAACACCAACGAATCCGTAAACATTCCCACCTGAACTGCATCCAAGTCTAGTAACTTAATGGCGTCGTTGATTGTCGTAGCGTTGGAAAAAGAAAATTCGCCCACCGATTGGACTCCTTCCACCCATTCCTTGATGGCTTTCATATTTTGGGGAGGTATGTAGTGAGCCGAACCTTCATCGAAATTGTAGCCCAACCAATCCACGCCCCAAGCGGCGAAGTATCTGGCATCCGTAAGGTTGGTGATGTGGCTGGCTTTGACTTTAGTTCTTAGCATAGTATTTTGATTTTGCAAAAAGCATTTTAGCTAAAACTTTATTTTGAGATATTTGTCTTTTATAAAAAGCTGTTAAAGGGGTAATAGTCAATTTCGAAATAAGATATATGGGAATAGTATTTGTAATATGTATATGTATCTTCGATCAAATAACCAATCCATAACCTACCGAACATTACAATTTTTTTCAATTTTACCTCTATGCGTCTTTTTTTTACAGAGGAACAAAAGTAGTTATTTTTAAAAAATAGTTAAGTTTGATTTTTTGAAAGATGAAAATTGCTGTGACATCATCTTTTTGATAAATTTCACTTGCTACCCAATCCACTACGAGAGGTGCTTATGAAAAAAAGAAATTATTTAGAAGACGTGTACGAAGTCACCCGCCTGATTCCCTTTGGTCGAGTGAGTACTTACGGCGCCATCGCCAATTACTTGGAGTTAGGTTCTGCCAGAATGGTTGGATGGGCACTCAACAAAAGTTTTACGATGGATAGTGTTCCTGCCCACCGCGTGGTCAATAGGAAAGGAGAGTTGAGCGGAAGGAATCATTTTCCGAGTCCGACGATGATGCAAGAACTACTAGAAAATGAAGGTGTGATAGTGGAGAATGATGCCATCAAAAATTTTAAGAAGCATTTTTGGAATCCTCTGATCGAACTAGAAAATTGACCCAAATTCCTAAGGGCTTGCGCAATACGATGCATCCGAAGAATGAAACATTTTGTAATAAAAAGAAAATCCTCATGAAAAAAAATAATTTCGGAATTTACCTACTTGCGGGAATTTTTATGATCGTGCTGGGCACTAGTGCAGATTCCAATAATGACGTGATTTACTGGAGTCCTAATTATAAATTAACTTGGGATGACTTTGCCGGCGATCCGAGGTTTGATTATGAGTCCATCTCTGCGCTGACTTCCTCTGGAATTATTCACTACAAGGGATGTAAGGACGGAGAGATCAACTTTAAGGTGCAAGCCTATTTTGAAAAAAACGAATCTTGGGTAAAAGAGGAAGCCCGTACTGCTCACCATTTGACACACGAGCAAATTCATTTTGACATCACGGAATTGGCAGCAAGAAGATTGAGAAAATCATTGAAGAAAAGAAAATTCAAATGCGGAGAGGAAGAGGAATTTGAAACCTTTGTTAGCACCTTCATCGAGAATTGGAGAGTCGAACAAAAAACCTACGACTTCGAATCGCAGCACAGCTTAGATAAAGCACAGCAAAAAGAATGGTTCTACAAAGTGCAGATGGAATTATCGCTGCTGGAAGAATAATCAGTAGGTTTCCTTTTCAAAAAAAAGAGTTATCTCGCCACGGAGATAACTCTTTTTTTTATGGATTAGGTTAAACCTAGTACGTATGCTCTTTCGTAGCTGTCCCTGCTCGATTGGTAGCGGAAATGATTACTTTATTATTTCCACTAGCATCCAAGGCGATGCTTACTTGAAAACGCTTTGCCCTTGGCTCAAAAGTAAAGTCCGTTATCTTCTTACCGTTGTACGTAATCGTGATTTGACTTCGGTCAGTTACATTCTCGACCGTTCCAATCATGGTGCTTCCTAGTGCTGTGGGGTTGAGCGGATTGGCAGTCGGCGTAGAAACGGAGGTAATCGTAATCTCAGGTTTTTTGACATTCGAAGCTGGCTTACTCTTATATCTGACAATTACTTCTTCGGTAGTAGTACCAGCCTTGTTGGATGCTACGATCACTATTTTATTAGTTCCATTTTTTAAAGTAATGGGTGCCGTCACTTCTTGTTTTCGGCTATCAAAATTGAAGACGACTGCTCGGCCGTCCAAACTCACTTTGATCTGACCTTTGGTAGTGACGTACTTTACGTTCGCCCGAATGGTAATATCTTTTTTCTTTGCCCTTCCACCAGATCGTCTTGGATTTGTAAATTTGATGACTGGTTTGGACATTGGTATTACCTTGGGAGTGTAGTTGATTTGTATTTGATCACTATCGCTTCCCCCTCTGATACTTGCTGTAATCTTTATGATATTTCTTCCTTTCTTCAAGTTAACATTTGCGCTAAAAGCATTCCTCCTAAAATCAAAACTATTTAGCTGCTTGCCGTTGACCGAAAATATAACATCACTTTTACGGCTGACATTTTTGATGGTCGCTTTTACCGTCGTGGTCGCTTTATCAGTACTTGTGTTATTTCTAGGGGAAGTAATTTTTACTTCGGGTAGTACTTTGGGTACTTCGTATCTTATGTTAACTGTCTCCGAGTCACTCCCATCCTTGTTGCTCGCTTTGATGACAATGGTATTATTTCCTACGCTCAAATCTACATTCGCACTTAAAATTTTTGTGGATGCGCTGTAAGAAAAATTATTGTAGCTCCTACCGTTCAGCGTAAACTG
>JBCCJE010000507.1:0-4734 GCA_039027925.1 Bacteroidota bacterium | reverse complement strand
GGATATTGAACTTTTGGATGACTAGCTCTACCTACCGAAAAGCAGTTTATCACAATTTCTCACTTTGAGATTTTTGTATTAAAATTAGAAAATCAGCAGTTACTTTTTATTTTTGGCTATTATTGCCAAAACTTCATCTTACACTTTAAAAACCAAATCATCATGAAATTACGGATTGCAACATTCAACTTAGAAAACCTCGACGATACCGCTAAACAAAATCCACCGTTGTCCATCAGAATTGGTGTCTTGCGCCCCCAATTGCTGCGGCTCAAAGCGGACATTATTTGTTTTCAAGAAATCAACGGGCAAGAGGTGGACGGACAACCGAGAGATATTCTTGCGCTACAAAAATTACTGAAAGATACGATGTACGAAAATTATCATATGATCTCCACGAAGATTTCTAATGGGGTAGATGTTTACAACAAAAGGAATTTAGTAGTAGTGAGCAAGTTTCCATTCGAAGGCGAGCCCGAGCAAATCCGCAATAAATTCGTTGACCCAATTACTTTCAATTACGTAACGGATACGGGAGCAGATTCGGACGAAGATAAAGACGTAAAATGGGAAAGACCGTTGCAGTACGTGAAAATAAGAGTAAATCCCGATACCCTCATCCACATTATCAATGTTCATCTAAAATCTCGCTTATCTACCAATATCCGTGGGCAAAGGCAAGGGTTCACGTGGAGAACTAACTCAGGTTGGGCAGAAGGATTTTTTATATCCTCCATGAAAAGAGTAGGTCAAGCATTGGAGACTAGAATGCAAGTAGATAAAATATTCGAAGACGACCCCGCCGCTAAGATCGTTGTCTGCGGAGATTTTAATGCCAATCCAGAAGAAGTGCCCGTGGAAGCCATCTGCGGAAAAGTAGCTAACACGGGAAATCCCGATTTGAATCCTTTTGAGTTGGTGGCTTGCGAAAATACGATTCCCGAATCCGCAAGATATACTTACCTGCATCAGGGACAAAAAAGACTATTGGATCACATCCTCATTTCCAAAGCGTTAATGCCTTGTTACCGAACTTCAGAAATTCACAACGAAACGCTACGGGACGAATCCATTGCCTACGCTTACGATACAAAATTCCCCGAATCAGATCACGCACCGTTTATCATTGAGCTAGAAGTGTAGTAGTTGCAGCAGGTACGTGTGTATATTTTTTTTGCACTATTTTAAGACTTTTAGATTTTTCTTATAAATATAGTTATGTTAAGTAGAAAAGTGGCAGACCTAAGTCAAGTAGTTGTCATACCTACCAGCGGGCTGAGAGGCAGGTGCCGTCCCTCTGGGACTTTGACGACTCGTAAATGGATTGTTGTTTTCTACCGAGATGCCGCACCTCTGGTGCTCTTTAAGTGATACGGAATTGATTTATGCGTTTTGTATTTTTATCTTATGAACGGCGTTGTTGCATGAACATTTATCCTTTGGTTAAAGAGGTTTTTCGATTGCATAAATTTTTTACAGAATAATTTTTCTCATAAAAATTTGGTAAAAATCAGAAAAACGAAATAATAAATGTTCATGCAATAACACTCTTAATGAACTAAATTATCTTCACTCTTATTTGCACAAAATATCCTAATCAATTCCGTATAATTCCAAAGGCTCGGTGGTCTCAGAAGCCCCAGAGGGGCGACACCTCGGTAGAAAACAACAATACATTTACAAGTCGTCAAAGTCCCAGAGGGACGACACATTTTAGAATGAAGATTATTAAACCCCTTTAGGGGCAACTCTGCAACGCATTTTTGAATACCCTACTCCAAAGGGATGATAGTTATGCCCTAAGTCCCCTCCCCTCTCCTATTATTTTTGGACATACTTTTAATCCGATCTACTCCCTTCTCATTTTCCAAAAAATAATTTCAAAAATAATCTACATTACGTGCAGCGAATTTCCTTCCCTCCTTGTAATAGATTGTGAGTACTCGCCATTAATCAATTTTTTAAACTCGTATTCAAACACTAATTATACCATGAAACTATTCAAGATTCTCATTGGGATACTCGTACTCCTAGCATGTTTTTCTGCTTGTCGGAAAGATCACTTAGCTATCGACGAAAAAGAAAAAGAAAATCCGCCCGCTGTCGCCGTCAAATTTGAAATTCTTACTACGGGGTTTGTATTTGATAAAATTGGAGACCCCATTGAAGCGGCAACTGTCACCCTAGGTAATCAGATTACCCAAACGGATAGAAATGGCCGATTCCGATTAACAGGACTTGCCAACGAAAAAAAGACCATTCTGACAATTGAAAAAGATGGCTTCTTTTCGGGTTATCCTACTTTCTATCCAGAGGAAGGCGCTAGCCAACACGTTGAGGTGCAATTACAAGAACGAAATGCCGTGGGCAGCATTAACGGCAGTTCAAAAATAGTCACCCTCGATCAGCATCAGATAGATTTTTCCAATGCTTCTTTCAAAACCTCCAACGGAAATACCGTGAATGGAGCTGTTAATGTCTTTGCTGCTTACCTTGATCCTACCGACGACCAACTGGAAAATTATATGCCCGGAGATTTGGTAGGAGTCAATACCGCAGAAGAAGAGCAATACCTCAAAAGTTTTGGAATGCTCAACGTTGAGTTAGAAGATGCTATGGGTAATCCCGTACAAATCGAAGGTGAAGCCATAATGACTTTACAAGTACCCAATGAATTACTGAGTGAAGCACCGAGTACCATTCCGCTCTGGTATTTTGACGAAGCGACTGGCAATTGGATAGAGGAAGGAGAAGCTACTTTGAGCAACAACCAATACGTGGGTACTGTAACCCATTTCACACTTTGGAACTGTGATGCTCCTTTTCGTTTAGTCACTATTGATGGAGCTATCATCTCAGACTTATCTCCCGAATCCTTTACTATCAGAGTGACTCGACCAAATGGTGACTTCGCCGTAGAAACACTCAATGGTGATTTAAGATTCAAAGGAAAAGTACCAGCCGATGAAATTTTGATTTTTGAAATTCTCAACAACTGTGGTAATGTTTTAGTATCCGAAACCATTGGACCGTTTTCTACCGATCAGTTTATCGGAACATTTACTATCCCTAACGATGACATTACCCTGCTGAACATAAGTGGCTCAGCTGTTGATTGTGATTTGAATCCCGTCTCGAATGGATACGTCATTGTGAAAAATGGAAATGGACAAGCACAGGTCATTGATCTAAATGCTGACGGAACTTTTAGTGGACAACTCTCTTGGTGCGCGGGTAGTACCGTACATGTGAATGCCTATGATATTGACACCAACAAGAAAAGCGAAATAGCTGCTTTTGCCTATTCCGAAAACTTAGCAGTAGGAAGTCTTTTCACTTGTGAAGATGTGGTGACTGGGATTCATATTTCGGGACCAGCAATTAACAAATTTATACCCGCAACGAGCGATGTTACCGGAGATTTGGCTGGTAATGTACACGAATTTATTTGCGAAGATGTACAAGGAAGTGGAGATAAGGTGATCTATCAGTTGACAATTCTCAGTTGGCCAGGCAATCCCGGTGGTCCACAAATAGCTATCAGCGTTAGCACACTTGAATTAGGGAATCCTTCTACTTTATATGATTGGGGAAGTTTGCCACAAAATGCAGATTATCAAGTATATAATCCTGTAAGTGGTGGATTGTTTGATGTGAGATACGATGACATCGAAGTAAAAGTAACTGACTTGGCTACACAGACCGCTACCACAAATGCAGGACACTCAGTACGTATAGTAGGTTTCTTTGAGTAAGGGAAATTAACAATAGAATTTAGCCAACTACAAACAAATTATATCCTTGAATATCCAGAACATCATAGCAGGATGTAAGCAAAATGAGAGAAGCGCTCAACGAGCACTTTTCTCTCACTTTGCGCCTTATGTCTATACCATTTGTAGGCGTTACGCACCGTGCGATGAGGATGCCAAAGAAAATATGCAAGACTGTTTCCTAAAAATTTTGACCAAGATCGAACTTTTTGATCCCGCAAAAGGATCAATTAAAAGCTGGATCAGCCGTATCTGCATCAATGAATCTTTAAATAAAATCAAATCACAATCAAAGATTATCACTATGGTCAATCTTGATGTATCGGAACTCCAAATTGCGTATCAAAATGACATCAACGAAGCACAAAACACCAAGCAAGAAATGCTTATCAAAGCAATTCAAACTTTGCCAGAAGGTTACAGAAATGTACTGAACCTCTACATTTTTGAGCGAAAATCGCATAAGGAAATTGGTAAATTATTAGGTATAGCCGAAGCCACTTCTCGCTCCCAACTAACTAGAGCAAAATCAATATTAAAGCGATTAATTCAAAAGAAAAAAATGAATTCTTATGGCACTTGATGATTTTGAAAAAGAAATATTTCAGAACTTAGATGGTTATCATTCGGATTTGAATGTTGATGAAGAGTGGAATAACTTGGAGCAATCTTTAAATACAGCAAATGATAAAAGAAAGGTTGTGTTCTGGTGGTTATCTGGATTAGGGATGGTACTGATTATTACAATATTTTATTCGTGGATGCAGGATAACAATACTTCTACAAATGTACGAGAGCAGGCCTTGTTTGTTCCGTCTAGCACCATTGGAAGCCAGTTTAGCAATGCTCTCAAGGAACAAAAAAGCCCCAAAGCTGAGGCAAAAGATTATACACTTACTCCACCTAATCACTTTAATCAGATCAATACAAGCGATGAAATACCTAGTGTTGTTAACACTAG
>JBCCJE010000506.1:0-4735 GCA_039027925.1 Bacteroidota bacterium | reverse complement strand
GGCTGCTAATATAACATGACATTTACAATTTCGTCTCCTTCTTAAATTTCCTTGGAAATAGTCGAAGTGGAAAATGTAACGTGCGCAGGAATTGCGAACGGTTTTGTAGAAATCCAAGCGACGGGCGGTGTTGGTAATTTTGAATTTTCCTTGGGCAATGCAATCAACACGACTGGTATTTTTGAAAATCTATCGGTAGGAAATTACACGTTGACGGTGACAGACGGTAACGGCTGCGAAGATAACATGACATTTACAATTTCGTCTCCGCCCGAAATTTCCTTGGAAATGATTGAAATGGAAAACGTAACGTGTGCAGGAATTGCGAACGGTTTTATAGAAATCCAAGCGACGGGCGGCGTCGGTAATTTTGAATTTTCCTTGGGCAATGCAACTAACACGACGGGCATTTTTGAAAATTTATCGGCAGGAAATTACACGTTAACGGCAACGGATGCTAACGGCTGCGAGAATAACATGACATTTACAATTTCGTCTCCTTCTGAAATTTCCTTAGAAATAATCGAAGTGGAAAATGTAACGTGTGCAGGAGGTACGAACGGTTCTGTAGAAATCCAAGCGATGGGCGGCGCTGGTAATTTTGAATTTTCCTTGGGCAATGCAACGAACACGACGGGCATTTTTGAAAATTTATCGGCAGGAAATTACACCTTGACGGTGACGGATGCCAATGATTGTTCTACGGAAATGATGATCGAGATAGCTGAACCCTCTGCCATTATTTTTGAAAATGTACAAGTTCAAGACCTAGATTGTTTCGGTGCACAGAATGGTCAGATCGAAATTATTGCGGGTGGAGGGACAGGTATGCTCACTTTTTCCTTAAATAATCAAACCAACACCACAGGGACATTCGCCAATCTTACAGCTGGAAATTATGAAGTCGTCATCACCGACGAAAATGGATGTACCACTATCGAACCAATATCCGTGACGCAACCGCCACTACTCGAATCCTCCATTGATAATATTATCAACGATTCGGGCAATGCTGACGGGAGTGCTACTATCAATGGGGTAGGGGGTACGCCGCCGCTGACGTACGCTTTGGATGGCGTAAACTTTCAAACAGAAAATACCTTCAACAACCTCGCTGCGGGAACATACACAGGATATATTCAGGATGCCAATGGCTGTATATCCACCGCTGCGTTCGTCATAGATTTGGAAACGAGTGCCAATGACCTCCGCTTGGGCGTGATGAATGCTGAAGTTTTTCCCAATCCATTTTCTAGTGATTTGTATTTGCGTGTGGAGCTAGCATTTTCCCAATCATTTGATTTAAAAATGTGGACAGTATCTGGCAAGCAAGTCGTATGGCAAGCGCTGCATTTAGAAAAAGGAAGTCATCAGATCGAGATAAGCATCCAAAATCAATTACCTCCGGGCATCTATATTTTAGAGTTGAAAAACAAACTGGGCGGGGCAGGTTATTTTAAATTAGTGAAGCAGTAGTTACGATTGTAGTCACAAGGTAAATTGGTTGTTTTGGTAGTAGTTCAAATCCGTTGATTTACCTATCGGATACCTTTTAACTCCACAAACCAATAATTGCAGAGCTATCAAGTTTACGCGGCACAGGCAAGTATAAATATTATTTTAGCTATACAAAGTTTAGTCTGAAGATATGCCAAATCTTAGAGATTTGGCATATCTAGGTAGGCAACCCCGAATGCGTAAAATAGCCCAAGGCAATTAATTGCCTTGAAACGATTGTAGCTACAAGGTAAATTGGTTGTTTTGGTAGTAGTTCGAATCCGTTGATTTACCTATCGGATATTTTTTAACTCCACAAATTAACAATTGCAGAGCTACCAAGTTTACTCGACACAGGCAGGTATAAATATTATTTTAGCTATACAAAGTTTAGTCTGAAGATATGCCAAATCTCTAAGATTTAGCATATCTAGGTATGCATCATTTCCCTATTTCTTGACTCCCTCATGCTCCTCGTTGCTTTTAGCAGCAACTTCTCCTACCACTTTACGCCCTCAAATCCTCATAAAAAAGGAGGAAAAACAGTTTCGAATTTCACTCAAAACTATCCTACATTTCATTTGTTTACTAAATCGAATAAAATTACATTTGCACGAAATTCAAGAAAAATAAATAACGAAAGTAATGGCGACGGTAAAATTTACCTTCGAAGATAAAAATATACAACCAGTAACCGTTGAGAATGTGGAGGAAGGGTACTCTGTTTTGGATATTGCGGAGGACAATGGCGTACACTTGAATCATAACTGTGGTGGGGTCTGTGCCTGTAGTACTTGCCACGTTTACGTAGAGCAGGGGGAAGAGTTTTTGGAGGAAATTTCGGATAGCGAGGAGGATTTTATTGATCGAGCTATCAATCCGCGCATCGAGTCCAGGCTAGGGTGTCAGTGCATTCTGTTAGACGATGACGCCGAAGTAGAAATTCAAATTCCCGATCAATCCCAAATCATTGGTCACGAACATTAAATTTTTTTTCATTAATCATTAATGATTCTTCACCATCAATTATAAAAATGAGCTTCAAAGACATTGACGACTTTCCCATTGACTGGCCAGACCACGAAGATATTGCCATGAAATTGTACGAACGATTCGGGGATGATTTTACGGAACAAAAAATTTACCGAATCAGATTTACCGACCTACTGGATTGGATCATGGCGATTCCCAACTTCGAAGGGGCTAGAGAAGATTCTAACGAGGGTCATCTGGAACAAATCCAAGCAAAGTGGGTGTACGAGTGGAGAGATAATCAATGAGAGAATGAGAGAATGAGTGAATGATAGAATGAGAGAATGAACCAATGCGTGAATGCCTGTCCCGAAACCTCAGAGATTGAATGGATACGATGAGGCATTAGAGGATAAGTTATTGAGCAAGAGAAGATTCACTTAGTTCCCTATTGTTCTTTTATGTCTCGGAAAATATTCACTCCCCGAGGTTTCGGGACAGGCCTTTTATCCTCGAGTTTTTGGGATAGGCATTCAACCATTTCACCTTGAACTACCTAGAAAAATTCAAAGACATTCGGACTTTTATTTTTGACGTAGATGGCGTACTCACCAATAGCGAGATCATTGTATTAGAAAGTGGTAAGCTACTAAGAAAAATGAATATCCGAGATGGATATGCCATCAAGCACGCCATCAAAAATGATTACAAAGTGGCTGTGATTACGGGTGGAAAATCCGAAGGCGTAGTCCGGCGATTGCAGGGATTGGGGGTGAAGGATATACACTTCGGGGTGGATGATAAAGTGGACGCTTACGAGGAGTTGGTTTTCACTTACGATTTAGATCCCGTGCAAATTCTTTATATGGGCGATGATTTTCCAGATATTGAGGTGATGAATAAAGTAGGGATTGCGGCTTGTCCCAAAGATGCTGCACACGAGGTAGTAGAGATTGCGGATTATATTTCGCCCATCGAAGGAGGTCGAGGATGCGTAAGGGATGTCATAGAAAAAGTCATGCGACTCCACGGAAAATGGATGCCTTCGGTAGCATCCGAAACTGATCATTAAGTTATTCCTTACGGAGCGTTACCTTGCGTTTTTTTTGATTTACTCATCATTTATTACCAGCTACCTTGCCATTTCTAAAACTCATCCGATTTCAAAATCTCCTCATCGTCGTTCTCACCCAATATTTATTTCAATATTTTATCATCATACCTGCCCTCCAAAAGGCGCATCTATCGCCCCTCTTGGATCACGTACATTTTTTTTTATTTGTGATCTCTACCGTTATCATTGCGGCGGGGGGGTACATCATTAATGACATCACGGACTACGAAATTGATATACTCAACAAACCGGAGCGAGTGATTATTAATAAAAATATATCTGCTCCGAATGCCCAAAAATTGTACTGGGGCATTACTGTTTTAGGGTTTTTGATTTCGTTGTACATTGCTTACCACATTGATAATTTACTGTTGGTCTTGATTTATCCTTTTGCCATATTTTTATTGTATGTATATTCTAAGTCCTTGAAAAAGAGTGTGTTATGGGGAAATATGATCGTGTCCGTTTTTTGTGCCTTCGTAGCGGGTATCGTACTTTTTGCCGAAAGAGAAAATGTAAGTACATTGTTAAGTATTAAACGAGGGGTAGGCAAGGAGGTCATAGAAATATTTATGTTTTACTTTATTTTTGCTTTTTTATCCACAATGGTCAGGGAGATCATCAAAGACATAGAAGATGTGAATGGAGACGTCCAAAACGAATGCAAAACCCTACCCATCGTTTACGGAATACCCAAAGCAAAAGGAGTAGCTACCGTTTTTGGAATTACATTGTTAGCAGCGTTAGTGTACTGGATTTTTTACAGGTCGGAAAATGGGCATCTTGAAGGAAGTCTTTATCTTGTTGTGGGCATCATCGTTCCTTTGAGCATGCTCCTAGTGGGGCTGCTTTTCGCTCAGGCACCACATCATTACCAACGGCTAAGCATGGGAGCGAAATACTTGATGCTTTCTGGGATATTGTATTTATTTTTTGCGATGCTTTAGGAATGGTAGATTTATTATTGAACCATTCCCTAGTTGTACGCTTAGGAATGAAAGACTAATTAATTAAACAACTTGGCTGCTTCCCTGCCTGCCGGCAGGCAGGTTTTTCCTTTATCCATCCTAAAAAAATGTAAGCGTAGAGGGACTATGCTACCATTTTTTTAGATCGGCTAAAGAAAAAATAACCTACCCAACTTGTTCAATT
>JBCCJE010000505.1:0-4750 GCA_039027925.1 Bacteroidota bacterium | reverse complement strand
CTTTAAGATCTTTTGAATTTTGCCCGAAAATACTATCTTTGCAACCGCGTTTGAGCAAGAGTGCTAATTTAACGCATTTTTAGAGTAAAAAAGTAAGTAAAAATTACATCCTTACTCTATCAAATTTGACATCTTAAATAGTTTTGATTGAAAAGATCAAATGGACATCGTCCCGATGTCATAAGCCGGTGTAGCTCAGTTGGCCAGAGCAGCTGATTTGTAATCAGCGGGTCGGCGGTTCGAATCCGTCCACCGGCTCTCAATTTTTAAACATTTAAGGAAATTATTTTAAACTTGCCTTTTAGATTTTAAAAAAATAATTCGAAGGAAACCGAGAGGGGAATTTCAAATTATTCTTTTCAGATAAGCTACTCAACGAACGTCTCGATTTTCAAATCATCCATCCACAATTCCTTATCACCACCAGCATTCCAAAGTCTTACTTTCGCCGTATCAAAATCTTCACCTTTAGGAATTTTTAAAACAATAGAAATTTCACGCCAGCTATTTTCTCCGAGCAGTCGGTGTACTCGGATCATTTTTTCTTTGACGATCTGGTCTCCTTTTTCGAGGCTAATAATGAATTGGCACATCATCCAATAATTCCACTCTTTGTTGGCACAGTAAAAATGAGCAGTAGCCTGTACCCAATCGGCCTCGGTAGAAGGGCGCAGAGGAGTCGTGTAGTTTTTTGAATACTGTACAGCCTTGCTCATGTGGAGTGCCTGATTGCCCGAGGTAGTGAATCGGGTATCGTAATGAATGCTATCCACTTCGGCTTCAAAGTCATTTTTGTAGAGCGTCGTCAAGTCCTTTTTTTCTCCTAAAAACTCTTCATCCGTATCTAGTAGAATTTTCCAATCGGGATCAAAATTCGTTTTACCAAAAATTTTCCAGTAGTAGGCTTTCGTCATCGCTTCCGTTTCGAATCCACCGAAGGGAGAATGAGCTTGCCACGTTTGGTGCAGGTTGAGCCAAAGGCAAAAAAGTACCGGAAGGCCCACGAGAATTTTTGACCAAAGTTTTTTACTAGAAAATTCTAAAAGTGCAGCCAGCGGTAAGGCCAGCAAAGTGTAAGATGGGATCATGGCTCGCTGACCAAAGCCACCACCGTACCACCAAATATCCCAACTAAATATAAGGTAAGTATTGAGGAGAAAAAATAGTAGGACTGCCCAAAAGTGTTTTTCCGAAAATGTAATTTGCTTGTTTTTTTCCCATAAAAAAAATAAACCTGTAATGGCGAAAAACATCATGGGGGTATAAATCAACCAACCTTTTCGGTAGCTGAAAAAACAGTTTCTGAGATGTACCCCCGTCCAAGTAAATCCCTGCTCTTGGTAGCTATATACCAGCCATTCTCCCGTGATAGATTTCCAGTAGAGCAATTGTAACATACCAATTACAAATACTGTAAATGCTGCAATGAATAATTTCCCGAAGTGTTTTTTCCATAAAAAAAATCGAGCGCGTACACTTTCTCCATTCGATAATCCCCACAAAATGGGAATCATCGCGGCAAGAATTTCCGTAGGTCGAGCTAGTGCCGCCCATCCGATACAGACACCTATAACAATACTTTTACCAATGCTCGGTGAGGCGTACCACCGTATGGTCGTCCAAATCAAAATGGCGTAAAGGGTAAACAAAAAATTATGCGGCATCGCCATGTCAAAGGCGGTGTAGTTCAGATAATTAGTACCCAGCGCAATTAATAACAAAGTAATTGCAGCCACCCCATCATCGAAGTAGCGTGTCAAAATTTTTCTCAAAAACCATAATCCCACAAAGGCGTAAACCACGCATCCGAAACCCATAAAAAAATGGTAAGGTTGGGAAAACCCATCTGCGGGATAGCTCGTCAAGGTAGCCATCGTGTGCGCCACCAAAAACCACGGAGCGTAGGCGAGTGCCATGCCCATCGGATATTTCATTACTTGCTTTTGGCTAGGCTCGTGCAGATAGCCCGCATGATCTAGTCCCGATAAGTAGTAGCGATTCAATACTTCACCCCTAAAATTGAGTCCTCCTAAATCCTCATAAATCAAGGCTGCTGGCAGGTAAGTGTAGTAGCCCGTAACATCCCAACTGATCGTAGAATTACCTCCAACTGTTTTCCATCGGGGAAAACTAAGAAACAACGCAAAGATGAAAACACAACTAAAAAGGTAAGCGTACCAGGATTTCTTTTGCTGCATAAAGTTCAGTTAATTATTTTTTAATATGCTGATAATCAATAATTTACGAAGTGTATAGTCAGATGGATTAGCAATTTTTGGTTTGGTTTTCTCTACGGAAATTAATTGTTATGTACTATCCTACATTATCGTTGTAAAGATGAGAAAAAAATCAAACTGCCCGAAGGAAATTTTTATATGCTCTTGTTGAAAAACTGAAAGTCAGCTTACAAAATGTGTTTGGTGAATTATACTACATTGGCTATTTTTGTGCCCCTAAATCGAAATCTAAATTCCTATCAAACAATCAGATATTAGGATTCGTTCTAATAAGTAACTTCAACTCATTTTGCTTGTCCTTCTCCTTAAAATCCATTTGTACCCGAGCACAAGTGAAATTTTTAACATAAAAACTCTTTTCGTAACAAAGTATTTTCATCCATGAAAAAAATTAAAATTCTCATCGCTTTCCTATTTCTATCCAACCTAATCATAGCTCAACCAGATCGGTGGCAGCAAGCCATAAAATATACTATGGACATTGACTTTGATGTGAGGAAGCATCAGTTCAAGGGTAAGCAAAAAGCTGTTTACACCAACAATTCTCCCGATCAATTAAATAAGGTTTTTTATCATTTGTATTTCAATGCCTTTCAGCCGGGAAGCATGATGGACGAGCGGTCAAGAAGTTTGTCCGACGCCGATCCAAGGGTAGGCAGCAGGATTTCTCGATTGACCGAAAGCGAAATCGGCTACCACAAAATCAAGTCTTTAAAACAGAATGGAAAAAAAGTAAAATACGAAGTAGTGGGAACGATCCTAGAAGTGACCTTGAACGAACCCATTGCTCCCAACAGCGAAGTGACTTTTGACATGGAGTTCGAATCGCAAGTGCCAGTACAAATTCGTAGATCGGGACGATTCAACAAAGAAGGAATAGACTATTCCATGTCGCAGTGGTATCCTAAAATGTGCGAATACGATTATCAAGGCTGGCACGCCAATCCTTACGTCGGGCGAGAGTTTTATGGAATCTGGGGAGACTTCGATGTGAATATCACTATTGCCAGAGGATACGTGGTGGCCGCTACTGGCTTCCTAGAAAATTGGGGCAACATCGGAGCGGGCTACGAACCCGAAGGTTATGCCGTTCGTCCCGAAAAAGGAGACACCTTCACTTGGAAGTTCCGTGCTAAGAATGTCCACGATTTCGTATGGGCTGCCGATCCCGACTATCGCCACCTCAAAACTGTGAGAGATGATGGCTTGACGATTCATTACTTTTTTGTGGAGGGAGAAAAGACCACAGAAAACTGGGAACGACTACCTCAAATCATGGATCGAGCTTTTGATTTTATCAATAAAAAATATGGGCAGTATCCTTACCAACAATACTCCTTTATCCAAGGTGGTGACGGTGGTATGGAATATCCGCAGGCTACGCTGATCACGGGAGAGCGAGGATTGAGAAGTCTGGTGGGCGTGTCGGTACACGAACTCATGCACAGTTGGTACCAGATGGCACTAGGAACCAATGAGAGCTTGTACGCGTGGATGGACGAGGGGTTTACGAGTTACGCTTCGGCGGAGGTGATGAATTTTTTGGCAGCGGATGGATTGCTACCGGGATCTACGGGTAAGGCGGAAGTTGATATTCACAAAAGCGATTACATGGGATACATTAATATTGTGAGTAGTGGGATAGAGGAGCCGTTGATTACTCATGCCGATCATTTTAGTACCAATTATGCCTACGGTGTGGGTTCCTATACCAAGGGGGCGGTCTTTTTACATCAGCTATCCTACATCATCGGTAAAGAGGCATTTGATAAAGGTATGCTAGCGTATTATGACACTTGGAAATTCAAACATCCCAACGCTAATGACTTTATTCGGATCATGGAAAAAGCATCTGGTTTGGAACTAGATTGGTATCGAGAGTACTGGGTCAATACGACACACACCATTGACTACGGCGTGAAGGGGATGGAAAAGTCAGGACGAAAGAGTACCAGAATTACTTTGGAGAAAGTAGGGAAAATGCCCATGCCCATTGATGTATTAATTCGACACGATGGCGGAAAAGAATTGTTAGTGCACATTCCTTTACGAATCATGAGAGGGGAAAAAACCAAAGACGGAATGATGATGAAAAAAGGTAGAGAGTACGTCGTAGAAGAAGACTGGCCTTGGACGCACAGCAATTATTCGTTTGAAGTCCCCTGCAAGTTGAGTAAAATACAGGAAGTCATCATTGACCCTACTTGGAGATTGGCTGATGTCAATAGAAATAACAACGAGAAGAAGATTATTAAACCTTAGAGAGAAGGGAGGATCATAAGTGAGCAATGATCAGAGAAGAGATAAACAAAGCCTGCTTCGAGATTTCGGGGTGGGCTTTGTTTTTTATCGAAACCGACTTGTTCTGATAGCTTAGGAATGGTGCATTAATAAATTTACATTTTATGCGCAGTTATTTTTTCTTTATGCAAGGCGAAAAACATAGGCGATGCGGGGCATCCTGTGCTTGCTTGATGCCAGAGCATCAAAGGCTTTTCAACGCAGCAGAAAGG
>JBCCJE010000504.1:0-4763 GCA_039027925.1 Bacteroidota bacterium | reverse complement strand
TCTTCTAACCCCCTACCTACGTTCAACGCACCTTGATACAAAATGATTTTTTTATCTTTTTCTTGTTCCGCCGTAGCCGAGGGAAAGGGAACATTTCGAATCACTTCAAAAGGTGTCCCGTATTTTTTTTGTAAAATGTCCGCCAGCGCATCGCCTACGGTGTAGCAAAACTGAAGATGAGGAACAGTGTGGTTGCCTATCCATTCCCAGATAGACTTGACCCTAGGTCGGCTGATCACTTCGGGGACTTCGGTGAAATACTCGTGGGCATCGTAGATCATTTTCTTATTTTTCCACTTAGCCACGTAGTAGGCTGGCAAGATGGTATCCAAATCAACGGCGCACACGGCATCCCAGCTACGGCGCAGCAAGAAAAAAAGTAGCCGCCAATTATACTCTAAATAAAATAATTTACCTTTTTCAAAAAAACAATGCAGTCGGATTTGTCGGAAAGGTTGGTCTCGCAGCGGGGTAGATCTTTTTAGCTGTCGGCCAACCAAGGTGACGGTGTAGCCTTCTTCAACAAGACTTTTACATATTCGTATCATCCGCTGATCGTAGTTCAGGTCATTGATGACGGTAAAGATGATGTGGCGGTTTTTCATTTTTTCCAAACCAATTTATCTTCTACTTTATCTAGTTCTCCTTCGTCTATCAATATTTCGATGGCTTTGAGTACGTGTCCTTGTCTTTTTGGAGAAAATGCTTGGCTCAGTTCTTTGGTAGTCAACGGCTCTCGCTCTAGCTGTTTTAGTATTTTTATACGGTACCGCTCGTACTCGTCCTTAGACAAGTCCACCTTATTTCGCTCCAGACACACATCACAAATACCACAGCGTTCAGAGTTTTCTTCTCCGAAGTAGGCTAATAATTGTTGAGACCGACAGACGGTATTTTCGGCGTAGGTAATCACCTTTTGTAGGCGCGCCAGATGTCTTTTTTTTCTAAAATTAAATAACTGATAATCAATGGTAAGATTAGCAGGATCTACTCTTTCTTGGGTAAAAATAAGTTGGGGTTTATCTTTCTCTGGTCGAAACTCAATGATACCGTCGAGGTGCATTTTTTGTAAAATTTGGGTAAGTTGTTCTCTGGGCAGTTCCAATTTTTTAGCCATCCAGGAGAGATGTACTCCTACCAAATCAACGAAAGCGCCGTGATAACTTCTTAAAATTAACTTTAAAATTTTATCCGCTCTTTTGTGGCGAAGTTGGTAATCGTAGAGTTCATCTTTTCTTACAATTACTCGAATACTTGCGGGACTAAAGACCGCATCGGTCACAGAAATCCATCCCTCTTGCTCCAGTATTTTGATGCAATTATAAGTGGTGATGGTCTCCAATTTGAACTTAGAAATAAACTCCACAATGTCAAAGTCAAAACTATCGCCAGCACTCCCTCCGATGGCCAATTGGTAATAATTACCCAACGCACGGTAGGTTCGCCTGATGTCTTCCATCGCTGGATAAGTCCGTTCGTACTGAGCAATTAACCTTTGCTTATCAATTTCGTGGTACAAAACCACGGCGTAGGATTTGTGACCATCCCTTCCGCCTCGACCAGCTTCTTGGAAGTAGGCTTCTAGGCTATCTGGCATCTGCATATGGACAACCGACCGTACATCGGGTTTGTCTATTCCCATCCCGAAAGCATTGGTACACACCATGATACGAATCTTGTTATTGATCCAGTCCTCTTGTTTTTGGCTTCTACTTTCAGCACTCAATCCAGCGTGGTAAAAATCCGCCGTCACTCCGTTATGTTGCAAATAGAGAGCAATCTCTTTAGTTTTTCTTCGACTACGCACATAAACAATACCCGATCCTCTTACACTTTTGATGATCTGAATCAACTTCTCCTGCTTTCGATCTTCTCGGAGCAAGACGTAAGCGAGGTTATCTCTTTTAAAACTTTTTTGAAAAATATTGTCTTTCTGAAATTGGAGTTTTTCCTGAATATCCTTCACTACTTCCTTTGTAGCAGTAGCGGTTAGAGCTAGTACGGGCACTTGGGGTATCAGTTCTCTGATACTAGCAATCTCTAGATAAGGGGGTCGAAAATCATATCCCCATTGAGAAATACAATGCGCCTCGTCCACCGCTATCAGATTGACTTTCATTTGTGCTATGCGGGCACGCGCCAAGTCAGTAGCCAATCGTTCGGGAGAAAGGTATAAAAACTTGATTTTACCATAGATACAATTATCGAATGCCCGATCAATATCTTTGTAGTGCATCCCCGAATAAATGGCAATGGCTGCTATTCCTCTTTTTTTCAAATTATAAACCTGATCTTTCATCAGCGCGATCAACGGAGAAATCACAATACAGATACCTTCTTGAAGCAAAGCGGGCACTTGAAAGCAGATGGATTTACCACCACCCGTTGGCAGCAGCGCTAGGGTGTCTTTACCTTTCAGCACAGAAACGATGATGTCCTCTTGGAGTGGCCGAAAACTTTCGTATCCCCAGTATTTTTGTAATATTTCTTTTGGAGCATTTGACAAAATGATGGGCTTTAAATGATTCAATACCTCGTTGAGATTTTTTCAAAAAAAATAAGTCTTAGTCGCTTCGTGCCTTCGCAATGAAACCAAACTATCAGGCACAAATAACTAAGTATTTTCCCAAAAAAAAAAGCACCAAGTCAATTGACTTGGTGCTTCGAACCATTAATTAAGTATGTTAATCATCAAAATGTTCTTTTGCTGATCCTCCAACGTTGTGAGAAATTGATGCTTAAAACGTTGGGCATCCGATTGATCTTCTTCTCTTCTTGCGCCCGCCCGAAAGTCCGCTATCAATAATATTGTACGAGACCGTGACTACGCCTACGATAAAGTAATCGTTGACGTTGGGGTTTCCTCTGGATTGTCCAGTTTCGACGGGACCACCCGTTCGGTTGGCGGCTACGGGAGCGTGAGGCCCCACGTATTGTTCTAGGATTTCGTCGGCTACGTAAGTGGTACTTACGTCGTCAATGTAATCCGTAGTGGTTCTACGCAGTCCCACTTCACCACCGATGTTGATCCTGTCGCTGATGGCGTACTTGATCCCAGCTCCTACTGGAAAAGAAAAAGCAAACTTCTTGTAAGGTTGTCTATCTGGAAACTGTGGCAGTCCTTGCCCTTCGGTTCTTCGGGACTGTAAATCTACCCATTGACCATTGATATTTGCCTGGGGATTAAACCCGACCATTCCAATACCAACGAATACGTATGGTGTAAATACCTTGGTCAAAAATCTAGGTTCGTAGCCCAAAATATTCCACTCGGCGGTGATGGCAGCCTCTCCAAATACGGACTTAAAATGTAGGTTTCTTTCTCGCTTGTGCGCAAGTTTTGACTTTCGATCATCGGCAGAAAGTCTTCCGCCGGTAAGGCTTCCCTTGATGGTAATGTAATCATTGTGATGGTATCGGATGAACCCCATAAGGGTATAGCGAGCATCACCGTAACTGTAGGCTTTATCAGTAGGTGACAAATCTCCGTTGTACGCCGAAAAGCCACCTCCTACACCAATTTCAACGTGCTGAGCTGCGACGATACTTACGGCAAAAAAATAAATTAGAGTTAAATTAATTAGCTTCTTCATGATTGGCGATTAGTTAAATTGCTGTGTCGATTGAAAAAAGGTTACTTACTAATATGGTTGGATTCATACCGTCCAGCTAGATAAAGTCTCGACCAGAGCAAGTATCAAATCCAATAAATAGGGAAGGTTCAAAATGTTTGTGGGAGATAACAGGGAGAGATTCCGATAAAAAAAAATGCCAGATTCTATAAGTGGCAGAATCTGGCATTCTAATTTCAAAAACCGTTCTAGTTTTTAATATTCCTTAATTTTTTTTTCACAAAAAGCAAATAAGCGTTTTTTAAGATTAGAAAGTAGGACATCCATTTTTACTTCGTCTGCTCCTTTTTCTACTGCCCACTAGTCCGTTATCTAGGAAATTACGGGAAATAAAAACACCTATAAAACCATAAAGATCGTCTGAAAGTGGATTTCCTCTCGCCTGCCCAGTTGAAACTGGACTTCCCGAGCGATTAGCTAGCGCAGCGGCAATTTCGCTGTTTTCTACTAATAAGACATCATCCACGTAGGTAGTGCTCACGTCGTCGAGGTAGTCCGTAAAAGTAATTCGTAGCCCAGCTTCTATTCCGATATTCCACAAATCGTTGACGGCGTACTTGATACCGCCCCCCATCGGAATAGCAAATTCAGTCAAGCTATACTTTTCCCGATCTGGAAAAGAAGAAAGTCCCTGCCCCTCTGTACCGAGGGGTTGTAAATCGTACCACTCCCCGTCGAGTTCCGCTCGGGGGTTAAAGTTAAAAACCGACACACCAGCAAATACGTAAGGAGACCAAGGGCGTTCGAGGTTGTAAGGCTGGTATCCCAAAATATTAAATTCCAAGATCAGGCTACCCTCAATTATTCTGGACTTAAAACTTAGATTACGATTGGCTCTACCTTCATCTCCAGCCTCTGCATCATCCGCAGAAACCTGCGCAAAATTACCTCCGAGTCGTAGGGAGAGAAATTTATTGAAGTTATATTTTCCGAACACACCTACCATCGGATTAAGTTCTCCGATGTTGGTTCGTTTGACGGGAGATAAATCTCCATTGTAGCCCGCCATACCTACTGTAGCACCTGCTTCATAATATTGACTGAATGAAAAAAACGGAAAAAAGAGCAGCGTAAAAAATATAGTGATAAATGGTTTGTTCATATTATTTAGATTTCTGTTTTCGAAAATTA
>JBCCJE010000503.1:0-4770 GCA_039027925.1 Bacteroidota bacterium | reverse complement strand
TTTTCGCAGGAGCATAACATTATATTTTCAAAAAGTGATTTTTTAGTTATGGTAAGTGAGGATGAACATTTTTCTGAAACTTTTTACGCTACTGATTTTGAATCCTACCTCGAATTTTTGATTGCGGGAAAAGGATTAATTTCCAGAAGATGTTTTTTTTATAAAAAAGAGGCCGTTGAGATTTCGAATCATTTTTCTAAAATTTCTACGCCCAAAAGTTTTTGGACGCTACAAAGAGCATTACAGTTAGATCAAGCGTTATTGAAAAATCAATTTCCTTTTTGTGATCAAGTTCGTTTTTCCCAAAGCCAAATTAATCGAAATTCATTAAGACTTGTGGTAGAAAATGGAGAACAACTCTCGCAAGACGATCTAGGTGAAATAATAGAAAATCATCATCAATTTTTAATGGCAGGTGGAGTAAGAGGCGAATGGAAAGTACTGGAAATCAGAGGAATCGTTACGGCATTTTATCATCAGCAAAAAGAAACTCAAGCAGGAGTCCAAGCTAACTTTGAGCGAAAAAATCTAAGCGCAAGTAATTTTGAAAGCGTAGCACTTCCCTACTCCAACTGTTGCGCAATTTTTGCCGAAGGCGTTAGTTTTTCTAACTCCAACTTTACTGGGAGTTTGTTCACCGATGCTTTTTTAGAAAACGCAAATTTTTGTAACAGTAATTTTACAAGTGTAGATTTTTCCAGGAGTGATCTTCGAAATGCGAATTTTAAAAATGCAAATCTTACCCATGTTGATTTTGAAAATTGTGATTTGCGAGGTGCGAGTTTCGAAGGTGCGAAATTGGATGCTGCCAATTTTGTGGGATGTATTTTGGTTGATTAATTTTTATTCCAAACTGTTTCGTGGTACTTCAAGTGAAATAAACCATTTGACATCTTTTCCCCATCTCTGTAATGATTCCAAAAATCTCTCAACTCTCCTTCGGTACTGCTTGTTAGAAAAATTTCATTGTCAGAATCAAACCATTGAATATCATCTGGATTTTTATTTCCCAAAAAACAAAAAATCACGAACGGAGAGATTGCTTTTGATTCGATCCATTGATTTAATTGTTGTGCAGAAACGTCATTTGAAAACGCAAACTCATCTCCACCTTGCCCGTACAAAAAAATTAAAAGTGGATAAGTTGTCGTGTCATTCGATTGCCAATCGGGAGGAAGATAGACACAGAAAGGAACTTTACCTTTGGAAGGACTCACTAGAAAGGAATGAAAAAATCTACCTTCATCTAAACTCAAACGTTCGAAATCATCAACGTAATGAATTTTATTTTTTGCAAAAAAAGACTTTGCTCCAAAGTAAAGAGCAATGATAAAAAGGATCTTTAGTGCAAAAAGTAAGTAGTGATTTTTTAGCAAACCAAAAATTGATGAAGTTCATAAAACTTACTGTTCTCACTTCGTCAAATTAAGAATTTGTTTTAACGAGGTAAGTCCACCCTATCTCCCCCTTCAAAGATTACTACGGTATTTCTCCCCTTCAGGGGCTGGGGGTCACACCGCAACACTATGCTCACGTAAAGCATCATTCAAGGAAGTCTTCTTGTCCGTACTCTCTTTTCTTTTTCCAATAATCAAAGCACACGCCACCTGAAATTCTCCCGCTGGAAATTGCTTAGTGTAAGTACCAGGGATGACGACTGATCTTGCGGGGACTCTACCTTTATAGGTAATCGGTGCTTCGCCCGTAACATCAATGATGCGCGTAGATTGCGTCAACACTACATTTGCACCGAGGACGGCTTCTTTCTCCACTCGAACTCCTTCCACCACGATACTACGAGAACCAATAAAACAATTGTCTTCCACGATGGTCGGCGTTGCTTGGAGTGGCTCTAAAACACCCCCAATTCCAACCCCTCCGCTGAGGTGAACATGCGCACCAATTTGGCCGCAAGAACCTACCGTTGCCCAAGTATCCACCATAGTGCCACTACCCACGTGGGCGCCAATGTTGACGTAGCTAGGCATCATGATTACTCCCGGTGCGAGAAAAGCACCGTGCCTAGCGATAGCGTGAGGTACGACTCTTACGCCTAGTTCTTTGTAGTTTTTCTTTAAGGGAATTTTATCGTGAAACTCAAACATGCCTACTTCCAATGTTTCCATTTGTTGAATGGGAAAATACATGACGACCGCTTTTTTTACCCAGTCGTTGACTTTCCATTCTCCTTCGGCGGTTGGTTCAGCTACCCGAAGCCTTCCCTTGTCCAACTCTTCGATGACAGATCTAATCGCCTCTTTCGTAATGTTTTCTTTTAGAAGTTCTCGGTTTTCCCAAGCTTGTTCGATAGTAGTTTGTAAATTGCTCATTGTGGAGAATTGATTATAAATTTTGAATGTCCCCGAAATGTATGGGGCTTAGAATTGTTAGAATAATCTCTAAAGTAAGAAAGTATGAAAATGGTTTTATTTGAAGCGACAAAAATAGTTTTTTATGATTAGAAATAGCATGCCTCTCCGAAAATTGGTTGCTTTCATTATCCTTGCAATTACATTTTTTACGGGATGTATCAGCTACGGAATGACTTACGAGATCAGAGGTCGGGTGGGTGCATCACTTTACGTGCTGTATGGATTCGGGGTGGTGTCTTTCCTTTTGGTATCCATTGCGGTAGGCTTGTGGCAAAAACAAAATTGGGCGAGGGTGTTGCTCATTGGGATTCTGGTGTTGAGCATTTTCGGATGGAGTGTATTAGCCGTCTTTTGGTTTCATAGTTTGAATACTTTTTCGGGAGGTGTTGAAAAATATTTACCTTTTGTATTTTCTGGATTTTTAGTTCCAATTCTGCTAGCTGGTATTTTTTTACTCAGCCACTCTAAATTTAAGGAAGAGTTTGAGGAAGAAAATTAAGTAAAAATGGACAAGGCGATAAACTGCGTAGCAATGCCCACTAAAAAACCGCCATACAAATCTTTCGGCCGATGCGCATCAAGAAGTAATCTAGAGGTGCCGACTATTCCGCAGAGTAGAATCACCACGTTCAGTAAAGCAAAAAGACTGACTTCGATGATACCAAAAACTCCTGTGTTCACTATGAAGGATGACAAACTAGAGCGAGCCATCGTAATTATCACCATAGCTAGAAGGCCTCCCATGCCGACGGCGTGCAAACTGATTTTGGAAAATAAAGTGATGAAGAAAGCTAAAAACAATCCAATGACCGCACCCAAAAAACACGCCTTGAAAGCAACGGGCACATCAGGACTTCGATAAATCAAATAGTAAGTAGAAAGGTAGAATACGCCCGTCACGATGAAGGGACCGATTCGATCTTGTGCATTTTTTAATTCCAAGGAGGGAATGAGATTTAATGCTTTCATTAAAAAAACTGAGATGATTGGAATAAAAAAAGTAGAGAAAAAAATCATCAAAATATTTCTCATTCCACCCGCCACATTATTAGTACCAAATAGATACGGATCTACCAATAATAAAATTAGCAGCATGTAAGTCACCATGAGCAATGGATGAAAAATAACAGAAAAAAAATAAGCTACGGCTCGAAGAAGCATGTTAAGGATTGTGGTTGATTTGAATGATTGAATTGTCTTTTTTCTTAAACTTCTGAGATGTATAATTTTGAGTAGTCTCCCGAATATTTGGAGCAAAAAATAATCCCCCAAGGTTTAAGGACAAGCATAAACAAGTGCTTTATTTTTTATTTTTTAAAATGTATGCAGGGGATAGTTTTTGGATTTCTTCCGAAAGTTTGTCCTCATCATCCAGAATTTCGTAAAAAGAATTTAGATACCTAACAATATCCTTACGGCTTCTCTTGGATAGCTTTTTAAAATTCTTGACTAGGGCAATTGTTTCTTCTTTTTTATCCAAAAAAAGTTTGGCTACTTTTTGTAGTTCTTCGGGAGAACTGATTTTACCCAAAAATACCCTCTCTTTGGTGGAGACTAATTTGTAATCTGGATTGGGGATGGCATACTCCGCATCCACGAGACCCGAGCAATCAAAATCGTAAGGAAATACATTGAATTTTTCTTGATCCTTGATGCTGAACATTTTCACATTGCGCATACCTCGGTAACTCCAATCCGCATTTCCAATCATACATTGAAACATAGCTTGTACCGTGCTACTGTAAGTATTTACGGAATCCACGGGACAAGAGAAACGTTCTTCAATATTTCCGTTGAATCGCTCCGCCATCTCTTCTCCATTCTCTATGATGATACCGTACCGCTCGAACAATTTTTTTTCCGAACCCGATTGGACGTAAGTGATTTTCACCAATTGCGTTCTTAGACTTTGTTCAGAATGGATATTGTAAATTTTGTAAGACAAATACTCGCGTAAAATGTTTTCTTTAGAACTTCTCGTGTCCTCTAGGCAGTGGGTAACTACTTTGAATGTATTGTGCTTGCCTCGGAGTCCCATTTCTTTAAGTCCCTTCTTTCTGATTTTTAATCTGATAGGAGGAAAATCACAAACTCGTCTTCTGAATTTTCCACGGGGTCGGATACTACCATCAAGGGTAATGATCTCTTGTTCCGTTTGGTGTAAAGATATTTCCGCAGGTAAGTAATTAACTATTTTCTTTTTGTAATTGATGAGGGTATCAAAGTCCGCTTTGATGGTCAACTTAAAAATATCGTCTTCGGCATTGCTCGAGATGTAGTCAAAGAAAGTATGTTTGGACGTACGTTCTTTCTCAGAATCTTGAGCAAGGAGTATTGAAAAATTAAATAGGAATAAAAATAGAAGGAATTTTTTCATCATAGTTATTTTTGAGGGTTA
>JBCCJE010000502.1:0-4774 GCA_039027925.1 Bacteroidota bacterium | reverse complement strand
CAGCAAGATTGGATCACGCAAAATTGGTCGAAAGACTTGAATATCATCAACGCCATCACCGTGAATCTTAACGCCATCAAAAATACCATCACGTCGTAAAGTCTCCTCTAAAATAATCACAAATTTATCACAGAAACATAAAGATTTCGTTTCCCATTTTTTGTATTGTTTGAATAATATTTTTGTAAATAACTGATTGATAAGTGTTTATAAAATATTTTTTCAAATATATATTTTATCTCCGTATTATCCACTTCTAAAACTCTGTCATTCCTAGGACAGTTGTTTCTCCTCACCTCAATTATTCTTGTGCCGTAATCACAAAAAAATTTGTTCATAAAAAATCTAAACCATTATGAAAAGAGCAACCCTCTACCTTTTATTACCAATGCTTTTTACCTTGACCTATGGCACCGAATCTACCGCACAGTGCGAATCTACCAACATTGAAATTGCGGATGGAACAACTACTGCTTACACTTGTCCCGGAGATAACAACGACGACCTCATTGACCTAACCAACGACGGAAACGGAACTACCGAATACGCCTACGTAGCTACCGATATGAACAACAACATCTTAGGAATTAACCCGACGAGTACTTTCAATTTTGAAGGGGCCGGAACGGGTAC
This sequence comes from Bacteroidota bacterium, assembly GCA_039027925.1. Lineage (GTDB taxonomy): Bacteria > Bacteroidota > Bacteroidia > Chitinophagales > Saprospiraceae > CAJQQY01. Next base: position 4,141 of record JBCCJE010000502.1, on the reverse strand, counting down.
TTGCTTTGTTTGGGGATTTAGTTATACGGGAGATATAACTGCCCAGCAAGGTGACTTTTTGTTTGGAACTCCTTTTTCGAATGGATGTTTTCAAATTTCTAACAATAGACTTACAATCGTAAGAGATACCCCCGACGGAGGAACGATAAATAATACTGGGGGCAGTAATTCCGTCACTTTTTGTACGGCTGATGACTTTCCCGACCAAGTGCTATTTACCAATACCACTAATTCGAGCAGTGCTTACACTTACGTGATTACTGATGATAACAACACGATCCTTGGAAATACCAACGACCAAAGTTTTGACTTCAGCGGTGTACCTCCCGGCGTATGCAGAATCTGGGGACTTTCTTATGCTGGAAATTTGACCCTCACCAATGGTGCTAACGCTGCTGCTACTGACTTATCAGATGATTGTTTTGACCTTTCGGATAATTTTATCGAAGTCATCAGAACCGATGTAGATGGTGGTACGGTAGCGGATGCCAACGGAGCGACTTCCCTGACCACTTGCGCTGGAGATGATATTGCCGATGTAGTCACTTTTACGCACGTCACCAACTCGGGGGCAACTTACGGCTACATCATTACCGATGAAAACGACATCGTACTAGGTGTTCCTCCCGGAAATAGCCAAGACTTCAACGGGGCGGGAGATGGTACTTGTAGAGTGTGGGGAATTTCTTATACCGGTAACTTAACTATTTTTGGAGGAGATAACATCCTAAACAAATCACTTTCCGACGATTGCTACGATCTTTCCGAAAATTTTATCGAAGTCGTTCGAACGGGCGTTGATGGGGGAGAAGTTTTCACAACTGACGGCGAATCAACAGTTTACACTTGCCCCGGTGATGGCATCAGTGATGAAATTTCTTTTGTACAAACCAACGATGCGAATGATGCTAATTTTACTTACGTCGTAACCGATGCCGACGGTATTATCCTAGGACTTCCTCCCGGTGATACCCAAAATTTTGAAGGCGCAGGTACTGGAACTTGCCTAGTGTGGGGACTTTCTTATACAGGTAACTTGACGGCAATGATGGGCGATAATGCTTTGACAACGGCACTTTCTGACGGTTGTTTTGCCCTTTCGGATAATTTTGTATCCGTCATCAGAGATGTACCCAACGGTGGAGAAGTAACGACGGTTGATGGAGCTACGGTAGCTTATACTTGCCCCGGCAATGGCGTCAATGACATCATTGAATTTACGAGCACGGGAGCTTCCAATTCCAACTTTACTTACGTAGTGACCGACGATCAAAATAATATTTTAGGTATCCCTCCGGGAAATGTTCAAAACTTTGAAGGTGCTGGTACAGGTATTTGTAGAGTGTGGGGATTATCCTATACTGGAAACATCACGGCGCAGGTAGGAGACAATGCAGCTACTACTGCTTTGACAGATGGATGTTTTAGTTTGTCCTCCAACTTTGTGGATGTCGTTCGGGAGCAGCCCGAAGCGGGTACGTTGGATGCTGCTGGTATGACTACCGTTTATACTTGCCCCGGTGATAGCAATGCAGATGTGATTGATTTTACCGCCGAAGGATTTAATCAAAATTACCAACTCGTTATCACGGATGATAATTTTAATATTTTAGGATTACCTCCAACCAACTCTCAAGACTTTGAAGGCGCAGGTGTTGGTGTTTGTCTAGCGTGGGGAGTGGCTTACACGGGTTCAATCGTTGCTACGGCAGGAGATAATATTTTTAGTAGTCCATTTTCGAGTGATTGCTGGGATTTTTCCGATCCCGTAAGAGTAGTGAGAGACACCCCCGATGGAGGTATGGTTCAAAATAATTCAGGAAACAACGTAGTCGAAGTGTGTACGACGGACGGCAATCCCGATGTGATTTCTTACACGAATACGAGCACTTCTACGAGTGCCTACACTTATTTAATTACAGATGACAACAATACGATTTTAGGGATTCATCCATTTCCTGATTTTGACTTCGAAGGTGTTCCTCCCGGTATTTGTAGAATTTGGGGATTATCCTACTCTGGTAATTTGACTGCTACCCTCGGAGAAAATGCAGCAACTGCTACCTTATCGGAAGGTTGCTTTGAGTTATCTTCCAATTTTGTCGAAGTGACTCGAACAGATGTGGATGGTGGAACGGTAGCTATGCCTTCGGGTGCCACCGTAAGATATACCTGTACTCAAGATGGCAACGAGGATATCGTGACGTTTACCCACGTAAGTAATTCGCCAGCTAATTACATTTACGTCATTACCGACGATAATGATAATGTATTGGGACTCCCTCCGGGAAATTCTCAAAATTTTGACATCGCTCCTCCGGGTACTTGTAGAGTTTGGGGCCTTTCTTACACTGGTGATTTGACCCTTTTTGCGGGAGATAATATTATGAACAAATCTTTGTCAACAGATTGTTATGATCTTTCGGAAAATTTCATTGCAGTCATCAGAGATACTCCAGAAGGCGGTACGGTAAGTATGCCGAGCGGTGCCACCGAAAGATTCACCTGTGCGCAAGATGGCAATCCCGACGTAGTATCCTTCACTAATCAAGGAGCTTCTAACTCCAACTACGCCTACGTGATTACTACGCCTGCTTTAGAAATTTTAGGCGTTACGATGGATGATTCTTTTGACTTTGATCCTGCTCCTCCCGGGACTTGCTGGGTATGGGGATTGGCTTTTACTGGAAATATCACGGCGCAGGTAGGCGATCAAGCAGATCAAGTAGCCTTGACCGACGATTGCTTTGATCTTTCTGATAATTTTATCTCTGTCATTAGAGATGTACCCGACGGCGGTACGGTAAGTATGCCGAGCGGTGCCACCGAAAGATTCACTTGTGCGCAAGATGGCAATCCCGACGTAGTATCCTTCACCAACCAAGGAGCTTCTAACTCCAACTACGCCTACGTGATTACTACGCCTTCACTAGAAATTTTAGGGGTTACGATGGATGATTCTTTTGACTTTGATCCTGCTCCTCCCGGGACTTGCTGGGTATGGGGATTGGCTTTTACTGGAAATATTACGGCGCAGGTAGGCGATCAAGCGGATCAAGTAGCTTTGACTGACGATTGTTTTGATCTTTCTGACAACTTTATTGCTGTCATCAGAGATATACCCAACGGTGGAACTGTTCAAACAACGAACGGCGAAACGGAGGTGACCATTTTGGCAGGAGACGGAATTAGTGATGTGATCGAATTTGAAAGTATGGGTACTTCCAACTCTAACTTCACCTACGTCATTACCGACGATCAAAATATTATCTTAGGTATTCCTCCTAGTAATTCCCAAGACTTCGAAGGAGCGGGCGTAGGTATTTGCAGAGTGTGGGGACTAGCCTACACGGGAAGCATCACTGCGCAGGCTGGTGACGATGCTGCCGCCGTAAACTTAACCGATGATTGCTTTAGCCTATCCAGTAACTTTATCGAAGTAAACAGAGCACAAGGTCTAGTCAACTTCAATGCTGGTGGATTCGCTACCAACGTTACGCTAGAAGATATCACCATCACGCCCAATCCCACCAGTAATTTTATTAATGTTGGATTTGGAAAAAACTTCCAAGAAGGTACGACTGCCGAATTAAGGATTTTAAATCTGCAAGGGCAGGTGGTTTTCTCCAGAGTCTATGATGTAGAGGAGATCAGAAATCAACGAGTAGAATTGGATGTACAAGCGTATAATGCTGGAGTTTACTTCTTGAATTTAAGAACGGAGGACGAGACCTTAACGGAAAGATTCGTGAAGCAATAGTTTAAATTTTTTACATAAAATGTTTGTACCAAAGTGATTTTGAGCTTTGGTAAAATAGTCGAAAGCCCGCCGAGAGATTGGTGGGCTTTTTTTGTAAAGAAAACAGCTTTTGCTATTTTCAATTTTCAAATCAGCGAAATCTAACATTATTATACTGAATAATATGTAATATAAAAACTGCATATACAACGCTCATCATAATTTTAACTTTATTCGTAATTACCTAGCCCCATGCTTTGAGAACTTCGCGGGATAGCAGATAAGTAAAGTAAAAGTTCTTAAAGCCAACGAAAGCTCCATAATTTGGCTTTAAGAACGCTCGCATTCCCACGTTCCCATCTCACGGAGTTCTCAAAGCGTGTGGCTAAGAGTTACCTTTAT
>JBCCJE010000501.1:0-4803 GCA_039027925.1 Bacteroidota bacterium | reverse complement strand
CAAAACTATTTTAAAGACAGAAGTGTATTTTATGCTTCCTTTCCCATCCAAGCACAAGCCATAAAGGGGGATTGGGATTATCGGCTAGAACCCGTCTTCTCGATTGGGATTTTGGATTTTTCGTTCGATGAGCACAAGGAAGATGAGGATTTGCTGCACATCGTAGAGTTGAAGAACCAAAAATGTGAGGTGTTTTTTGATAAGCTAAAATTTATATACATAGAATTAGAAAAATTCAAAAAAGAGCAATCAGAATTAGAGACACACTTTGACAAGTGGCTATATGTCTTTACACATCTGCAAAAATTGCAAGACAGACCCAAAGCCCTTCAAGAAAAGGTATTCAAAAAATTATTCAAAGTAGCCGAAATAGCAGGTTTTACAGAGGAAGAAAGAAAAGAATATGAAGAGAGTTTGAAAGTATATCGGGATATAAAAAATATAGTGGATACTGCTAAAGCAGAAGGTAAAATCGAGGAAAAAGAAGAAGTCATCGAAAGATGTGTAGAACAAGATATGTCACTTGAAATTATTTCAAAACTAGTGAACCTACCCATCGAAGAAGTCAAAAAAATAATAGAGAAAATTAGGAAAAGAAAAGGAGGAGAGTCATAAAATGTATCCGTTATGACCTAATAAGTAGGTAGATAAATATAAGCGTCACTTTTGACAAGGCTATTTTTTCGATAGACAATGCAAAAAATCTTTGCATAGCCGAGCTACGGAAATATTTTTTAACGCCGTATACCGGAAAAAGAGTCCGTCAGTAAAGTGTCGATTATATTTGTTTACCTACTTAAATACCTATCTTTTGAAATCATTTTCTACCTTCTAAAACAATTCATCACAATATTGTAAGTGTAATGTTATTTAAGGCTTACTGAACTCATCTTAACCTTTCGCTACTCCAACTCCATCTTTTCGAGTTCTCTCACTTCCACGATAGGCAACTCCACAAAGAACTCCGTACCTACGTCTAAGACGGTTTTGAAATGAATCTTACCATTGACGGATTCGATGATATTTTTAGAGATGGCAAGTCCGAGTCCCGTTCCCGAATTTTTGGTTGTGAAGTTAGGAACAAAAACTTTATTCCATTTGTCTTCGGGAATCCCCGTACCATTATCTTCCACTTTGATGACCGCCGTTTGATCTCTCTTGGTGAGGGAAACGCTGATATTTCCTCGCCGATGATCGGGGATCGCCTGTGTAGCATTTTTAATCAAATTATTCAGTACTTGGATCAGATGATTTTTATCTGCAAATACGAAGATTTGTTCTTTTGGCATTTCCAAATTTAGATCAACCATTTCCGACCCCTCGTTGAAAAAATCAAATACTGACTGTACCAAATCATTCACCATCAATTTTTGATTATCGGCTCGGGGCATTTTTGCAAAATTAGAAAACTCCGAAGCGATACTGGCCAAATTATCAATCTGCTCAATCAAGGTGCCGGATACTCTTTTGAGCAATGGCGCAATATCTTCGGGATTCGAGCGGTAAGCATGCAGTAGGTACTGAATACTTAATTTCATCGGCGTTAGCGGATTTTTGATTTCGTGTGCTACTTGTTTTGCCATTTCTCGCCACGCCCCCTCTCGCTCTTGGTGCGCTAATTTTTCGGCACTTTCTTCTACTTTTTTTATCAACCGATTGTACTCTTCGATCAGTTCTCCGAGTTCATCTTTGCTTTGCCATTCGAGGGGTTCGTTCCGTTTTCCCAATTTGAACTCCTTGAGTTTTTCTCCAATTCTAGCAATCGGACGAGTGATCGAATTGGTAATTCCAATTGCTACCGCCCCCGCAATCAGCAGAAGAAAAACGTAAACGTTGAGCAAAGTACCCATGAATACATTGACATCATCCCTTAGCTCCCTCTGTTTGGAGTAGTAGGGAAGACCCATGTAGGCAATCGTTTTTTCCTTATCATTAATGGTTACTTTCAGCGGTAGGTAGGCCGACTTGTATTCTAGCAATCCTACTTTTTCTTCTTCTTGCGTAAATTTTTCGTCCCCTTTTTTGGATAAGGCATAATAAGCAATGGCATCCATCGAGCCAGAGACAATTCCTTTTTCGAAGACATCATCTTCCGAGGAAGTAATCAAAGAACCACTCCTGTCGTAGATATTCACATCCATTCGGTGCACCTTCGATATTCTTTGGATGAGCTTTTCGTAGTTGATATTGGTGCTTTTATTTTTATAATAAAAATCTTCAATCTCGATATTTGTATCCGTCAGGATGGCTTTACCTTTTCTTTCCAACCGACCCTCGTGGTAGTTTTCCCGCTCGTCGCTCAAGTACCGAACCGTCACAAAACCAATGGAAAAAAAGAAAATGACGGTGAGCACAATGACTGCCATTTGGATGCGCGTGCGAATGCTCATCATTCTATCAAAGGTGAAATTGAAGATAGTCGGTAGAGATTTGAAGATAGAATTAAAAATCACTAACAATAAAATTACAACCATCAAGAGCACAAACAAAAAGGCAAACAACGTAATGATCCTTCTTGCCGTAGGGAGTTCTTTACTGATGACCACCAAGTTATTATTCAATGCTCGGTAAATGAGGTGTGATCTTCCCGCACTCCTGATTTCTATGGGATTATCACTCGGAGTGGGCACGAAATCAAAAGGATAGTCCGAGTCGTAGGTTTGACCTTCCTTGTAGATGAGTTTCTCACTTTCATTATAAAGTGCATACTGATAGTCACTTAGATTATCTAGCTCCTTGTACTGCTTTTCGATAAGTAATTCCGTGAATACTTTTGATTGATCTCTTCTGTTACGTTCTATCTCTAGTAATATATTTACGGGATCTTGATCGTTGCCATTGATGGGCAACTGAAAGTTAAGGATGTACGTATTTTTATTGTTAGGCTTTGGGAGGAATTTTAGATCGTTGACCCCCGTGGACTTAGCACCTTTGAATTTTTCTAAGATTTCCTCCTTCGTAAAGGGGAAGGAATCCAAGGCAGGACCGAAATTATTAAAAGCGTACAAGGTGTATTGATAATTATTGTACAAATAAATATCGCTGGTAAAATGCTTATTAATCTTAGCGATGACTGCTTTCGGATTCGTAGTAAATGGAAATGGTTTAAAAAGCCTTTCGAGTTCCTTATCTTTTTTGATCTCTTGCTTGACCTCCGAGAGGCTTTCCTCGGCGAGCCGGTCTTTTAGGTCAGATAGCTCGTTGGCGTACTTTAGTCTTTTCCCAAAATCCATATCGTTATTGTATTTGAACAACAAGATAGATGGGATGAGCGAGAACACTACGAGCCAGATCACGAGCCAGATAAAGTTGGGTTTGTTATAATCTACGTAGATGTCAAAAATAAGATTGAAGGCAAATCCAATGATGACCATCTCTGTTACGGGCAAATCCGAGTTGGACTTGATGATGACGGGGATCACCGCAATCGAAGCCAGCGTCAAGGCGGCTAGTCTAACGTATTTTTTAAGACCCAACTTCAGTATGGTATCCATGATGCGTTGGCTAAATAAAAACAACGCCACCAAGAGCAGGAGGGAGGCCATGATGGCTACAAAGCTGCTCTTGTCCAAACTAAAAATATGATCGAAGTCGAAGGTGATTTCAGTATTAAAAACTAACTGTTGGAATACATTCGAAATCATCAGTATCCCCAGAATGATGGAAAAATAATTCAAGGAGGTCAATCCAAATCGCTGAATGACATTCAGATTTTTCACAGGACGCACTCGGTATTCTGTATGGAAAAATACCATGACCCAAAACAACAATAAAATATTGATGACCAAATCTCCCAAAGAATTTCCGAGGTAAGAAGAGTGAAAATTTTGTTCGAAAAAAGATAGCTCCGTAAACTTGCTGGAGAAATCCATTTTCATTGTGATGTACCTTGCCCCAAAAACCAACGTGACTAAAAAAGCAAATCCCATCCAAGGTGGCCGAGTAAGCGAAATATTTTTAGCAAAAATGTTGACTAGGATAGCAAAAAATACAAACGACAAAGCGTAAAGAAAAAACAAAAACTGTTGCTTGACGGGATCTTTTACCTGCGAGGTCTCCGCCGTCAGGTAGCAAAGTTTTTTCCCTTCTCGATTTTTGATGGACACTTTGGTAGGTGTACTCGATACACTGATCTGACTCGGAATATTTGGGTCTGCCTTGAATGTATTTTGCAAATAAGAACTCTCCAACTCGTATTCGTATCTGATCGGTATAAAACCAAATACCGTGTATTTGCCTACTCGATCACTGATGAAAGATTTTTTTAAAACTTCGTAATGACCGTTAGAAAGTCTGGCGTAGGTGGTAAAAAGGTTCGGACTATCTGTAAGTAGTAGCGCAGCGTCGGGTACAATTTCATTATTAGTCCAAAAGGTAAGAGAGTCCCTTACATAAATACAAAGGGTATAATCTTTTTGGTAAAGATTTTTGATTTTGGTAAAATCACCTTCGTCGTACTGTTGGGTAAGTTGACGATGAATGAAGTCTTCTTCCTCAAAAAAAGAAATAATCTCCTCTTCGTTTTGGTGAAGGTATTTTTCTATGATAGAAGCATATTGCTGAGTACCAACCGACCGCTGACTGTAAAAATCAAACCCTAAGGCAAGGAAGAAAAACAATAATGTCAATCCTGTAAGGTATATTTGTCGTTTGGTCATAAGATATATTCTGGAAATGTTTATTTTTGGAAATGTAGAACAGCTTTACCGAGAGCAAATTACCACAAATTTTAATCCAATTCCAAATGTTTTTGAATTGCAAAATTAAACAAAATATAAATATTTTACTCCCTAATTGTGAAGT
>JBCCJE010000500.1:0-4815 GCA_039027925.1 Bacteroidota bacterium | reverse complement strand
TTTAAATTTCGATATATTTGTGACTGTAAAATTAATCGTATTTTTTATTTTTTTTTACGTAAAATTTTGGTTGTTTGTAACTTATCGGTGGTTTTTTCTGTATAAAATAAAACTGTTGTTAAAACGATTAATTTTTGAACGCGACTCTATTTTTTGAAAGCATTCATTTTTTCTCAAAAATTCACAATAGTCTTAAACTAAGTAAGACTGTCCGACCTTAATCGAACAGCCTTAGCCCTAACCAAATAAAACCAAATATAGATTAATCGAGGCGCTCTCGAAGGAACGCATGAAAAACCATATTTCTTAAATATTTTTTATGCGTCAACAGTTACGTCTGCGCTTTTTACTGTTTTAATAATTCTACCCGCTATTTTATACGGGTCACCGTTAGAGGCGGGACGACGATCTTCCAACCATCCTTTCCAGCCACTTTCTACCGTTGCAATCGGAATACGAATAGACGCTCCTCGGTCAGAGATTCCGTAGCTGAAATCATTGATAGAAGCTGTCTCGTGTTTGCCCGTTAATCGTTGGTCGTTGTCTGCACCATATACTGCAATGTGCTCAGCGGCTACTGGACGAAACGCTTCGCAGATTTGCATATACACTTCTTTACTACCACAAGTTCTCAATACCGAGTTAGAGAAGTTGGCGTGCATGCCCGATCCGTTCCAGTCTCCCTTTACGGGTTTTGGATGGTATTCGATGTAGTAGCCATATTGTTCCGTTAATCTGTCCAACATATATCGAGCTACCCAGATTTCGTCACCTGCTTTTTTAGCTCCTTTAGCGAATAATTGAAATTCCCATTGTCCGCAAGCTACTTCTTGATTGATACCTTCGAAATTCAATCCAGCCGCAATACATAAGTCTGCGTGCTCCTCTACCAATTCTCTTCCGTGTGTATTTCTTCCTCCTACTGAACAGTAGTATAATCCTTGTGGCCCTGGATAACCATTTACTGGGAAACCAAGAGGCAAACCAGTTTGAGTATCCATGATAAAATACTCTTGCTCGAATCCAAACCAAAAATCATTATCATCATCATCAATTAATGCTCGGGCATTGGACTCGTGTGGCGTGCCGTCAGCGTTAAGTACTTCACTCATCACTAGGTATCCATCTGTTCTTACAGGGTCGGGGTAAATAGCTACGGGCTTCAATAAACAATCCGAATCATTGCCTTCTGCCTGCATCGTAGATGATCCATCAAATGACCACATCGGGCAGTCTTCTAGTTTACCACTAAAATCCTTTATGATTTTAGTCTTGCTTCTCATGTTTTGTGTTGGCTTGTATCCATCCAACCAAATGTATTCTAATTTAGATCTTGACATTTTGTTTTTAAATTTTGGAAATTAGGTAATTATTTGATTAATGACGTAGCAAAATTAATTGCTTACTTTTTTTTTATAAATCAAAAATAAACTCATCATACGAACTTCAAGGCCGAGTGTTACATTTTAAATAACTGATTATCAGTTGTTTGTGTATCAAAAAGATGTAGTCTCCACCTTGTTTTTTGAAGAATATGCCTTAACGAAATTTGTTAAAATCCACCCGTGATAGCTTTAACCTCCTTGGCGAGGTCTTCTCCCGGTCGGTAGATGATTAACTCAATTCTACGATTCAATCTTTTGCCATCGGCAGAAGCATTGGAAGCACGGGGTTCAAATTCGCCTTTACCTCCCACAGTCATTTGCGAGGGATTAATATCATATTCCGAGACGAAGGTGCGAACCACGGCGGCGGCTTGCAGCGCACTAAAATTCCAGTTGTCTTTGTAGCGTTTGACGTTGGCGGGAGTATTGTCCGTATGACCATTTACTTGAAATACGAGTTGGGGAAATCGGTTCAAGATAGCTCCGATACTTTGTAAAATCTTATCCCCCGAGTCGGTGATCCTACTCGAACTACCATACTTAAATATGGTCTTTTCTGGCAAAATAACAACGACTTGATTATTGCGCATGATAATCTCGATGGCCGCAAATCCTAGTTCATCTATTTCGAAGGAGAGGTTTCGTAGCACATTGGACAGGAGGTCTTGATTTTTTTGTAACACGGTATTTACGGTGCTTAGCTTATTACGTAGATCGTTGATGGTATCATTTTTGGCGACCATCGTCTTCCGCAGATTTAGCTCTACTGACTTGGATGAAGAACCCATACTGTTCAGTTGCATCTCCATATTTTCGATCTGGATTTCCAACTCTCTCCTCAGCGTGAGTAGGATGTTATTTTCACCCTTTCGTTCCGCAAGATCAAGTTCCAATTGGCGGGCTTTATCTTCGGATGCGGTAAGTTCTCTTCTTTTATCGTTGTATTTTTTTTGCCATTCGTTCACTACGTTCTCGTTGATCGAGCGCAGTTCTTTCAAGGCTTTGAGGTGTTTTTTTTTGCTCACGCAGCTAGTAAAGAGTAAGCATAACAATGCAAATACAAAAGCTGGTTTCGTAGAAAAGTATTTCATTTTACTTGGCCTAAATGTCTTGATTTGAAAATTTCGTTCGGTGAGGTGCACTACCTCAGCCTGATGGTAGAGGCACCCAAAACGCCAATGTCCGTATATACCACAATGCGATAAAATCCTTTTTTCAATCGCTTTCCGAGTTTATGGTTAAACTCTACCCGTTGGTTCGCTTTGATGTTGATTTCTTTTTTTTCTGCGGCGATGATTTCGCTGTTCGATCCATTGACCGTCACGGTAGCCTTGATAGGATTCTCTATATAAATGGGGTTCGAAGTTTTATCCGTAATCACTAAATACAACGGACGCACACCTTGGTACTCTTCGGGGACATTCGCCAAGTCAAAGCTTGTTTTGATTCTTCGGGCGAGTCGGCTTTTGGCAGTTACTTTTTCGTTTCTACGTTTTTGCATTTCCACTTGGAAGGCCGTTGCCTTGAAGTTAGCGAGCGTCAAGTTAGCAATTTCGGCTTGCATGGCTTTGTTGAGTTGATCCAAAGCAGCATTGTCATTTTGAGCTTGTAGGAGATTGGCTTCCGCTGTTCCCAATTTTTCTTTGAGGTCAGCATTTTCCGCTTGCAAGTCGGCAATGTTAGCTTCCAGTTGTTTTTGGGCAGCTAGCAATGCCGAGATTTGGGCTTGTAGGCTACTCGTATTTGAGACGGTAGCTTCCTGCGCTGCTTTCAGTTTTTTGATCGTCGCATTTCTTCTACGCACTCTCGCTTTTTCTTCCTCTACGGACGTAGCGAGTAGTGCATTTTCTTCGGAGAGTTCATCGTAATCCACTAGTAGGCTATCATTTTTAGCTTGTAGTTCGTCTCTCACAATTTCTAAATCACCGATCTGTTCGGTGAGTTTTTTATTTTGGGATTCTATCTCAGTCACTTTTCCAGATAGGGTAGCATTTCTCATCCACATCCAACCCAACAATAGGGCTAGGATAACCGCAACTACTGCTAAAATGTTTCTTGCATTCATAATTATTGGTTTTAAAAAAATATTGACGTGCGTCGAAGAAAGTATTTCTCTTCGTAAAATAGGTTTGAAAAAACGAAAATAGGAAAAAAATTGAAATGTTATAGATTAAGGCTTGGTTGGGTTTTGATATTTGCTAATGACAATGACAATGACAATGACAATGACAATAACAATGACAATAGTCAATCTCAATAACAATATCAAAATCCGCTCATGCTCTACCTGCCAAAAACGCCTTGGCTCTGCGTATGGCATTTTCCCTAATATTCACGTAGTAAAAATTGAGGTCAGCGATGTGGTAATTTTTAAAAGTAATGAATATGCTACCCGGAAACTTTGGCTTGTGTGCCCACAGGACGCCGTTTTGGACTTGGGCATCTACAAGATTTACTTTAAAGCTCTTTTCGAATTTTCGGAGTACAGCACCTCGATTGAGCGACTTGGGGGCGGGCGTTATATCGGTCGTCCACGTCAAAGGATTCGTCACCGCAATATTATTGTTTTTTTTATGTTTTTTTGGGAAATGTCCGTGTTTCCAAGTACGCCACGAACAGAAGCAACCGATGGCTTCGGGGGTAGTGCATACTTTGATGGTCTTAAAATAATTTTCGAGAACGGGCATCCCCACCAAATAAGCCACCACCAAATCTTTTCCCAAAGGCTTACCGTCAAAATATTCTTTAAGCAAATTACCAGCGTGGGTAGTCCCTTGACTGTGTGCCGCAATGATAATGGGGCGTCGTTTTCCAGTTTTAGGATTTACGGGATTGTATTGTTGTAAATAATATTCAAATGCCGCTTTGACATCTTGGTAAGCGGTAGCAAAAGCCTGTTGCGCCGTTGCCTTGTCTTTGGTGTAGTACCCGTGGATGTGGGCTTGGCGGTAGCGGGGAGCATATACTTTTCCAGCACCGTTGAAGATACTAGCTTGATTCAAGATGGAGCCTTCATCGGTAATTTTGTTGAGTTCAGGGTCGTCGGTAGGAGCGTTCCATTCGGTGTTGCCCCGTTTTTTGGTGTAGGTAGTAGGATGCAGCCAAAAGACATCTACCTCCGCCGTGGCTTGGTTATCCTTTAAGTCAGGATGGGGTGTTCGATCAGCTTCATCTTTTTGGGTAGGGAGGGCTGCCCAATTTTTAGTTTTGGAGTAATCGGGTGCAGGAGGAGGCGTGTACGTCGTGTAAGCCACCTTTGGAATTTTGGGGGCACAGGAAATCAGAAGCAAAAGAAAAACTAAGGATAAAAAATAGCGAGGCATAGTTGATTATTTTTTTGGGAAAAAATCGTGATGAGTATATTTTGATTTTCGGCAGTTTTTTCATTTTTTGTGGGTAAGGAATGGGAAATTAATAAATGTAGAATTTT
>JBCCJE010000499.1:0-4817 GCA_039027925.1 Bacteroidota bacterium | reverse complement strand
GCGGCTGTTACGTTCGATGATATTATTCACTATTCATTATTAATTATTCATTACAAAAATATCCTGCTGTTTTTTTGATACGAACTCCTAGACTTGAAGTAGTCTGGGAGTTTTTTTAGTTGGGGTCGAGCGTAATTTTATTATAGGATTACATTCGCTGTCGCATCACTTCGTACAAAATGATCCCCGTAGCGACGGAGACGTTGAAAGAATCAATCGTTCCTTTTTGTGGTATGACAAATTGATTTTCTACGCTTTTTAAAACTTCTCTACTGACTCCTTTTCCTTCCGATCCCATGATGATAGCCACGGGCTGCGTAAAGTCGCAATCGTAAATCATTTTTTCCCCACCAAGATTACTCGCAAAAAGGGTGATCCCCGAAAGTTTTAAAAATTCAATGGCGTTACTCAAGCTAGGTGCTCGGCAAATAGGAATTTGCGTCAACGCACCCGCCGAGGATTTAATGGCTTCAGCGTTGATTTGGGCAGCACCTTTTTTGGGAATGACAATGGTATGCACGCCACCCAACTCTGCCGACCGCGCAATGGCACCAACGTTTCGAATGTCGGTCACGCCGTCCAAGACTAAGATCAGAGGGGTCTCTGATTTTTCGTAAATCGTGGGAAGTACATCTTCCAATTTGTAAAAAGGAATCAGGGAAATAAGTCCGATAACCCCCTGATGGTTAGCCCTAGAGATTTTGTTCATCTTTTCTTTGGGCACTACTTGAACGGGGATGTTGAATTGCTTGGTGACTTGTCTTAACTCCTTTTCGAATACTCCACGAACGCCTTGTTGTAGAAATATTTTGTCAAAAGAGGTACCCGTCAAAATTGCATCAACGACAGGATGACGACCTAAGATGAGTGAGTTTTTTTTAAATGCCATAAGAACGGAAAGGTCGTCATTTTTTTTAAAAAAGAAAAAGACCGAAAGGGGATCAATTCCTGGAAAGTAGGTTACATCAGTTGATGGGTAGCCTTACTCATCGGATAACTCCGAGGTATCCGATAAGCTCATCAAAGGATTTAACCTGCTACTAATATTTGAACTGTACTAAATTGTAATAATAGAAAACTGTCGGTTGGTAAACTACATACAAAAGACTAACACTTCGTTTTTTTGTAATTTCGTAGTCTGATATTTTACGCTTTTAATCCAAGTAAAACTGCAACTTAAAATCCGCATACTAGAAAAAATCTAGTCCACCATTATGAGTAGAAACAAACACGTCATAAAACAATTGTTCACTTGGGCTATGGTTTTTTGGTGCGTAGTGGTTGGTGCTCAGTCTCCCGATTATTTTAATCTCGCTTTTAGATACCTCGCAGAAAATAAATCTGAATGGCAACTTACGGATGACGATATTTCTAATCTGACAGTATCCGACCAATACCTAAGTAATACATCGGGTGCCACCATGCTCTACTTGGTGCAACGCCACAAAGGGATAAAAATTTGGAATGCCATTTATAATGTAGTCATCAACGAAGATGGAAAAATAGCACACGCAGCGAGCCGGTTAGTGTCCGATGTAAAAGAAAAAATAAATACTAGCAAACCCCAACTTACTGCTGTGGAGGCACTCCAAGTCGTATTGTCGTATCTCGATATTAAGACAAGTAACTTAACCATGAGGCAAAGGGTCAATGGATTGGAATTTATTTTTGAAAAAGGAGATTTTGCTAGCCACGACGTCCCCGTTAGCTTACAGTTTTTTCCAATTCATTCAGATAAAATTAGTTTGGTTTGGGAAGTGAAAATATACGAGCAAGATGGCGACGAGGCGTGGAATATAAAAGTGGATGCACTTACGGGAAAAATTTTGAAAAAATATAGTTTGATACTTAGATGTGCTACGGGCAATCATCCTCACGCAGAGACTTGTCATTTTTCCGAGCAGCCGCCCTTACCAAAGTCGAGCAGTCAAGCTGATAATTATTTCAAATATAACTATACCGTTCAATCGCCTTCGTATAATGTTTACGCAACACAGGATGCTGACGGAAATATTTTTCCCTACGAAAGTCCTAATCATGGTAGTAGAAATCTGCTGAGCTACGTGGAGGACTGGAATGCGTCCCCTTACGGCTGGCACGATACCAATGGTATTTTTGGCGCAGACGAATCCATTACTAAAGGAAATAATGCACACGCTTTTTTGGATATAAGCGGATACGGTACTTCACAGGGCGACGAACCCGACGGGGGGACACAATTGGTTTTTGATTATCCCGTGAATCTCAATCAGAACCCAGAGTACTACTCCGACGCTGCCGTTACCAATGCTTTTTTTATGGTCAACTACCTTCACGATTTTGCCTACGCCTACGGATTTGATGAAGCTGCGGGAAATTTTCAGGTCAATAATTACGGAAATGGGGGGCAGGAAGATGACGCCGTCACGGTCAAGGTACATAGCAGTAACGGGCTGAACAATGCCGACTTTAACATCACGGCAGATGGTACGAAAGGTGTCATGAGGATTTTCCTTTGGAATGCAGTTGGTTTACTCACCGTGGATGCGCCCGCCGATGTGGCTGGTAATTATGAGGTAGGAACTCCTGCCAATGGGAGTTGGGGTACACCAATCACCTCATCGCCTGTTTCCGCAAAAGTAGTGTTAG
This sequence comes from Bacteroidota bacterium, assembly GCA_039027925.1. Taxonomy (GTDB): domain Bacteria; phylum Bacteroidota; class Bacteroidia; order Chitinophagales; family Saprospiraceae; genus CAJQQY01. The sequence goes on along the minus strand of JBCCJE010000499.1, from coordinate 2,189 downwards.
CCGATGACGGGACGAGTATTCCCTTCAAGGCTTGTGAGCCTTTGGTAAACGCCGCCGAAATGAATGGCAAGATTGCCTTGGTGGACAGAGGAGGATGTGATTTTAGTTGGAAGGCATGGAATGCTCAAAATGCTGGTGCCGTTGGTGCTATTATTTGCAATTTTGAGGATAATGTAATTACCATGTTAGAAGGAGCAGGAGCGGCCGACGTGAACATCCCCGTAGTATCCATGAGTAGTAGCGATTGCGCCGAAATTAGAGGATTCATTGGAAATGGCCTAGAGGTGAGCTTAGTTATTCCCAATAGTGCTGGGCCGGATTACGTTTCGGGTGCATTGGACAACGGTGTGATTGCACACGAGTATGGCCACGGAATTTCCGTGAGGTTGGTGGGTGGGCCAAGTAACCCCGAGTGCCTGCTCAACGGAGAACAAATGGGAGAGGGAATTAGTGATTTTTTTACCCTAGTGACTACCGTAAAACCCAACGATACTGGTGATCTGGAAAAAACCATAGGCACTTACGTCTCGCTTGAACCTACCGATGGTAAGGGTATTCGAAGGTTTCCCTATACTACTGACATGAACGTCAATCCGCTGACTTACGAAAATATCGTTGGACAACTCGATCATAACCGAGGGGAAGTTTTTACGGCTATGCTTTGGGATATGTACTGGAATTTTGTGGTCGAATATGGTTTTGATAACAATCTCACTTACGGAACGGGGGGTAATAACCAAGCGGTTCAGTTGGTCATGGAGGCAATGAAGATCGTTCCTTGTAGCCCTGGATTTGTAGATTTTAGAGATGCGATACTACATGCAGATACTTTGTTATACAATGGGGATAATGGTTGTTTGATCTGGAAATCATTCGCACGGAGAGGACTCGGAATCAATGCCCAACAGCGAGATCCCAATAATACGAATGATGGAGAAGCAGATTTTGATTTACCCATTAGTTGTTTGGATGAAATGCAACTGGACAAAGCGGTAACCGAAATTGTGTTGCCGGGCGACTTTATTGATGTAGCTCTGCACGTGAAAAATTATAAAAAAACTGCAGTATCCAATGTCATCGTTACAGATGAGATTCCCGACGGAGCCTCTTTTGTTACGGGTACTTGCTCTCACGCCGCAACGATAGACGGAGGGATGATCAGTTTTGAATTGGGTACGATGAATCCGCTCGACGTGATAGAAATTAATTATCAATTATTAGCGAATCCGAATATCCAATCTACTACAATTTATAAGGATCGGGTAGAAAATGGCGATCAAGACTGGGATATTGAAGTAGTGGAAGGGACTAATATCTGGACTATCGAAAGTAATACTTGGAGCAACAGCGGGGCTTCGGCGTGGTTCGTTGCGGCGGATGCTACGGCGAGCGAACAAATTCTTTATTTGAAAAATCCTGTAACCGTAGTGGGAGATCAGCCCGTGTTGAGATTTTACCATTACTACGATACCGAATACGGATTGGATGGCGGTACAGTCGAAATTTCAAAGGACGGAGGATTTGTGTGGGAACAGGTGAACGATAAAATTTTTAGAAATGGTTATCCACGCCCCTTGGATTACTTCACTTTTGTAGAGCCATTTTTGTATGCGTTTTCTGGAAAAAGCAACGAAAACGGAGGTACTCAATTTAAGCCCACCTACATTGATCTGATGGACTACGCAGGAGAGGATATTCAATTTCGTTTTAGATTTGGAACGAGCCAAGAGGTCGGCGGTCTTGGTTGGTACATTGACGATATTGAATTGTTAGATATGAAAAACTACGAAGGACAGGCCTGTATCACTACCGATGAGGGAGATAGTGTCTGCGCCGTAGGTATAGCGAGAGGTACAATTGTCGGTGATGAATTGTTCACAACGGCGGCGGAGGAATTAGAAAATCCATTACAAATTCGAGTTTACCCAAATCCAACGGATGCTATTTTGAACATTCAAGTTGGGAATAATCGTCCATCTGATCCTCGGGTGAGCCTTTGTACCATGAATGGAAAAGTATTGTTACAAGAAAGATTAGAAACCATTGACGGTCTTACCACTTTCCGACTTGATGTTTCGGATATTCCCGCTGGTATTTATTTTGTCAAGGTGCGAACAAGCGCGGGTATCGTGGTGGATAAAATTAGTATTTACTAACAAAACACTTACGTAAATAAAACATCATATTTT
>JBCCJE010000498.1:0-4818 GCA_039027925.1 Bacteroidota bacterium | reverse complement strand
GCCTTACTTCTTTAGAGTGATTCTGTTTTGTAAATGAACTGTTATAAGTTCTGATTACTCATTCAAATTAGGAAACCTGACTCACATAAAACTTTTCATGACCTTGTATAATTCCATTCGATCTCCGCTCAGGTGTTCCATTCCATCTACATAAAGTGTTATGCCCGAAATATAACTGGAAAGGGGAGAAGCTAGGAACATTGTGGCATTGGCTACATCTTCGACTGTTCCAAAACGCTTCATTAAATTTTGTTCTCTGGCTTCATCGAATGTATTTTGAATCATGGGAGGATATTGATCCAATCCCGAAGACTCAATTGTTCCAGGTGCAATAGCGTTCATGCGTACATTATACTCTGCCCATTCTTGGGCAAGGGTTTTTGTCAAATTCTCAACACCTGCTCTTGCTGCTCCTGTATGCGCCATCCCTGGGAATCCTCGAAACATATTGGCAATGATATTGACTACTATGCCTTTTTTTTGTGGGAAAAAGAAAGACTTTCCCATTTGCTGACACATATAGAATGTTCCATTCAAATTATTATTGATGACAGCAGCCCAACCATTTTCAGAAATTAATTCTGCGGGAGCAGGGAATTGTCCACCTGCGTTGTTGATGAGGATGTCTAGTTTGCCGTGTGTATTTTTGATGTAATCAGCCAAAATTTTAATCTCGGCTGTCTTGCGAATATCACATGGATGTCCATCACATTTTCCAAATTCGGAAAGCGTTGCTACTGCTTTTTCTAGCGGTTCTTTTTTTCGGGAAGCTATTGTTACACTTGCGCCTAGTTGTAAAAACATCTTTGCGATGGCGTAGCCGATACCGCTACGACCGCCAGTAACTAGGGCATGATTTCCTTCGAATAAATTTTCTTTGTACATGGATGTAGATTAATGTTAGGGTCGCTTTCAGCGTTCCTGATAATTGATTTTATTTAAACCAAACGGAGGGCGCTAGAAGCCACCCGTTTGGAGGGGATCATACGTGCTGCTAATTTTGAATGCGAGTGCTATGTCAAAATTTAAATAAAAGTTGGGGACTACGTACGGAATTCTTTCTAAAATTGTACAGTAATAGAATCATTGTTAAACTCTATGATATTATTGCCCAAGTCGAAATAGTTTTTAATTGTTGGAAAGTTCAACTCAAATAATCGTATTAATTCTTTGTTGATTATATTGCCAGTTGTGATAAACAGTATTTGTTTAGGCACCCTTTGATCAGATGATGTTTATAGAAATCGCTATCTTTTGATACGACGATTCGTCTTTCAATTTCTGCCACTCTAATAATTTCCTCATCAGAGGTTAAGCTTTTATTAGGTAAATCATCCGTATGGGATGACCTCATATCTCTGCTCGGCTAGCCACTTTTTCAACCTCAATGGTAATTGTGCATCAACTAGGAATTTCATTAGGCAGCAATGACTTTACTAATTGAATTGACTTTTACTAACTCCGCCGCAAAAAATAGACACGCTTTAATGTCGTCTCTCTCTAGAGCAGGATAGTCTTCGATCAATTCCTCTGTTGTCATACCTGATGATAATAAGTCAAGAATCATTTCTACGGGATACCTCATATTTCTGATAGTTGGTTTTCCAAAACAGACATCTGGATTTAGAGTGATTCTCTTTATTAATTCTGATTTCATATTTGGATATAAATTTAGTTTGGAAGAAAAAGTTCTCCTGCCCTAAGGTAACTCTTTTTGGGAAATTAATATTAGGATCGCTTTCAGCACCCTTGACAATTTAAATCATTCAATCCGAGAACGCAGTCACTTAAACCAAACGGGGCGCTGGAAGCGACCCGTTTGTAGGGGGCAAATTTAATTAGCTTTGAATCCGCCGTCCACGCAAAGGCTGTGACCGTTGATATACGAAGAATCTTCGCTTAGCAACCAGAGGATAGTTTGAGCAACCTCTGAGGGTTGTCCTAATCTGCGTAGCGGGACCCGAAGGTTGGTGCTGTAATCTAAAACTTTCTGGGGCACATCCGTCAAAATCGGCGTTTCGATAAATCCTGGACAAACCGCATTTACTCGAATATTATATTTTCCGTATTCCATTGCCGCAGTCTTGGTGAGTCCAAGTACGCCGTGTTTGGCCGCAGAGTAAGGGGCACCCATGGGCATTCCGTTGAGACCGGCAAGGGAAGATATATTGACAATTCTACCGCTTCCTTTTTTCAGCATCAATTGAATTTCTTTTTGCATACAGAGAAATACCCCCGTCAAATTGACGGTCATCATCAAATGCCAATCTTCTAATTTGGCTTCGTGGATGGGCGCAAGACTGCCACCGATACCCGCATTGTTGACCGCCAGATCAACCGCTCCTTCCGTTTCAAATATTTTTGTAAGTACATTGTTAATAGCTTTGGGTTGGCTGACGTCCAAGTGATGAAAGACTGCTTGCCCACCATCATTTTTAATTTGATGTAGGGTTTCGTTGGCTTCCTCTTCGTTGATGTCAGTTACCATGACTTTAGCTCCTTCTTTGGCTAAGGCAATAGCGGTAGCTCTTCCGATGCCAGTAGCAGCACCCGTGACGAATGCTATTTTATTGTCTAATTTGCCCATTCGTGGTTCTTTTTTTTTTGTAAAAGTAAATGTGAAAAAAGTAAGTCGTAAATTTTAGATAGTTGGATTATTCTGGTCAATAGTTTTCTAGTGTGCTACTCAATCACCACCTGTTCGGGAGCTTCGTGCCAAGGCATCAATTGCTCTTGGTATTGTTGATTGACCACATTCCGCTTAATTTTTAGAGTAGGGGTCAGGCAACCATTTTCTACACTCCAAGGTTCTTTCACCACCACCATCGTAGAAACCTTTTGGTAGTTGGGTAGTTCTTTATTGACCTGCGTAAGTGTATGATTAAGGCTATCTTTTAATTGATCTTTAGACTTAGCAATACCAATTTCAGAAGGTACTACTAACGCTAGAGGTTGAGGACAACCTAATCCTACTAAACAAATTTGCTCTACATCTGAGTTTTGTTCGAACTTAAACTCAATGGGCGCAGGAACGATAAATTTTCCCTTGGCAGTTTTAAAAGTATCTTTGATTCTGCCCGTAATAAAGAGATAGCCATCCTCATCAATGTACCCTTGATCTCCCGTGCGTAGCCAGCCATCTTGAAGTACCTCGGCGGTTTTTTCGGGCGCATTATAATAGCCTTCCATGACGTAGGGTGCTTTCATCATAATTTCACCATTGTCAGGATCTATTTTTAGAGTAGCACCGGCTTGAGCTTTTCCTACCGAACCCGGCTTGTCATCAAAACCGTAGAGTGTGGTACAGATGGCAGCGTTCTCCGTCATTCCGTATCCGTTGGTGATGTAGATGCCTAGTTTTTTGTACCAATCTCGAAGGGATTGAGAAAGCGGTGCTGCGCCAGATACCCAAGCCTTAGCATCATTGAGTCCCAGTCCTTTTCGGATTTTCTTTTTGACAAATCCAGAAACAATAGGGATTTTTAGCAAGCGGTCTAGCTTGGCTTGTGGGATTTTGGAGAGGATGCCCATTTGGAATTTTGTCCAAATCCTAGGCACCGCAAAAAATACGGTAGGTCTTGTTTCGGCTAAATTTTTGGGAAATGTAGCTAGTGACTCGGAGAAAGAAATCGTTCCGCCGTAGCGAATAGAGGTAGCTTCCACTACGATTCGTTCGGCGATATGATTGAGCGGGAGATAAGAGAAAAACCGATTCCCACCACCTTTGGTATCAATTTTAAGAGGATTGGTCTCTTCGATGACCACTTTTGTGGATTCCATTTGACGATAAGTTAGAATCACCCCCTTGGGCGTACCCGTAGTACCAGAAGTAAAAATAATTGTCCAGATATCATCGAGGTTGGGTTGAGGATTACCTTCGAGGGGTTCGTAGCGGTTCATAAATTCGTGCCAGTCTTCCCCTCTTTCTACTCTTGAGTTACCTTGGTAGTGCGGAAATTTAATGATCGGCATATCCGCAGGAACACCTTTTCCCATATCTTCCCAGACTTCCATCTTTCCAACAAACAATGCTTTTACATCTCCGAGGGTGAGTACTTGACTGATCTGATCGGCAGTTAAGGTTGGGAAAAAAGGGACGCTCACATGGCCCGACATCGTGATCGCAATATCCGCTATGATCCACTCTCGACAGTTTTTAGAAACTAGCCCAATGTGACTCTTGGGAGGTAGCCCCAATGCTTGAAGCCCAGTAGCAATTTTTCTAGCCATGTGGCCAATTTCTTTCCAAGTGTAGGTTTCCCAAGTATCGCCGAAGGGTTGGCGTAGAAATGTCTGGTCGGCTAATTCTTTTTCCCATTTGTAAAATTTAAAATCGAATTGCTCCATTCTGATTGATTTTGGTAACTATTTTTTGAGAAGTGGGAGGTGATATTTAAGAAGCGAGAGGTGAGAAGAGGGGACGTAGTGTATTCTTTATTCCCGCTTCTTACCTCTCTATTTTCACTTCTCCCAAATAGTTATTTTTGTTTCTAGATTGTTTTTTAAAAGTTTATTAAGAGTGGTGTTTTGTAAGGGTGCTGTACGCTGTTTTAAATTTAAGGAGACCAGATTTATTTTTGTTCAAAATTAACAATCCTCGTAGATTATTTAAAATTAGTAGTTGTTTTATCATTCAAAATAATTTCTTAGATGAAAACCCATTTATTACTAAATGTAGGACTTTTACTTTTTTGCTTTTTGCTAGTGGCGTGCGGAAGGAACTATCTTTCGAAAGAAACGGCAAAAGCCAATTACAAGATCAAAGGACAAACTGCTCCTCCCGATCTGGTCTTATCAATATGGAATCTAATGTCAGAG
>JBCCJE010000497.1:0-4822 GCA_039027925.1 Bacteroidota bacterium | reverse complement strand
ATTATTTCGTTTTTCTGATTTTTGCCAAATTTTTATGAGAAAAACTGTTTTGTAAAAAATTTATGCAATCGAAAAACCTCTTTAACCAAAGGATAAATGTTCATGCAACAACGCCGTTGTATCTCAATGGTTGGAAGCAGGTCTTCCATGTTTATTTGCATGAGCAACAATAGAGGAGTAATGGAAAATATCCCCAACTATCCCCTTGCAATACCTTGACAACCTACGAACTACGTAACTAATCCACTAAGATTATGACCTTACCCGACGCTCGCATTGCGTTAAAGAAATTCTTTGGATACGATAATTTTCGCCCCAACCAAGCAGAAATTATTAAGAGTGTTTATGACCAAAGAGATATCCTCGTACTCATGCCCACGGGGGGCGGAAAATCCATTTGTTTCCAAATACCTGCTATCACTTTAGATGGTGTTTGTATCGTCGTCTCACCGTTGATTTCCCTAATGAAAGACCAAGTAGAAAGCCTACGGGGAAATGGCATACCCGCCGCTTTTTTCAACAGTTCGCTTTCGCAAAGTCAGGAGCGACAAGTCATTGAAGACTTGACCAATGAGCAAATCAAACTCCTTTACGTCTCTCCCGAACGTCTATTGACCCGTAGCTTCTACGACATCATGCTTCAACTCAATATTAGCCTTTTTGCCATTGACGAAGCACATTGTATTTCTTCTTGGGGACACGACTTCCGCCCCGAATACACGAAGATGAAATTTTTAAAAAAATCATTTCCCCACGTTCCGATCATGGCGCTGACCGCTACGGCGGATAAGCTCACCCGCAAAGATATTATCCACCAGATGGGGCTACAAAATCCTAAGGTATTCGTTGCGTCGTTTGATCGCCCGAATCTAAGTATTGAGGTAAGACAGGGACAGAGACGTATCCAACAAATCGTAAACTATATCAAGCAACGCCCCAACCAATCGGGTATTATTTATTGCCTCAGTAGGAGAAATACCGAAAACCTAGCCGACAAATTGAGGGCCAACGGTATCCGAGCAACCCACTACCACGCAGGCCTTTCTCCCAACATGCGAAGTGAAGTCCAAGAAGATTTTATCAATGATCGGGTGCCTATCGTTTGTGCGACCGTGGCATTCGGAATGGGAATTGATAAATCCAATGTGCGCTACGTGATTCACTATAATTTACCCAAAAACATAGAAGGCTATTACCAAGAAATAGGGCGAGCAGGTCGTGACGGCGCCGATGCAGATACTTTGTTATTTTGGAGCTACGGCGACATCAAAATCCTCAGAGATATTCTAACCGACCCTGCCAATCAAAGCGATCAGACTGAACTCAAACTGACTAAACTAGAGCGTATGCGCCACTTTGCGGAAGCAATGCAGTGCCGTAGAAAAATACTCCTTGCCTACTTCGGCGAGACGATGACCGAAAACTGTGGTAATTGTGATATTTGTAAAAATCCGCCCCAGCGCATGGATGGCACCATCATCGCTCAAAAAGCCCTTTCGGCATTGGCACGTACCCACGAAAAAGTAGGAATGGAATTGTTGATTCACATTCTGAAGGGTTCTAATCGGCGAGAAATCTACGATTATGGTTTTAACAAAATCAAAACCTACGGCGCGGGTAGAGACATCAGTTTTGCGGATTGGAAATCGTACATGATGCAACTGTTGAATGCTGGCCTAATGGAAATTGCCTACGACCAAAGGAGTACGCTAAAACTAACGGAGGATGCCCGGAAGGTTTTGTTCGAAGGAAAAAAAGTAGGACTTGTACAGCCGATAGATATCCAAACCAGAACGGAAGCTGCCAAAAGGAAAACTACGGAGAAAACCAAAAAAGAGCGTGTCCGAGATGACCTGTTCGAGACATTGCGTAAGTTGCGCATTCAATTGGCAAGGGTACGAGGCATCCCTCCCTATCTGATTTTTAGTGATGCTACTTTGGAAGAAATGGCAGCCCGCCGCCCCGTTACCGACCAAGCGATGAATGACATCAGCGGTGTGGGCGAGAGAAAAATGCACCTCTACGGCGATCAATTCAAACAAGCGATCATTGATTTTTTGAGGGCTAAAGAGGCTGCGGGAGAAAAAATACAAGGCAACTCACACATCCTCTCTTACGACCTATACAAAAAAGGATTTAGTGTAGCCGACATCGCTACGCAACGAAATGTCAAAACCATCACCGTAATGACACACCTCGCCAAAGCCTACGAACAAGGTGAAGATTTGAACCTTGCAAAATTCGTCGCCGCCGAGGAAATAGACCTCATCATTGGTGCTTTACCTCGCCTAGAATCACCCTACAAGCTGGGAGATATTTTTAGGCATTTTAACGAAAAAATACCTTACGATAAAATTCGATTTGCAATGGCGCACTACTATCGGGAGGTGGCGGTGTGAGGGGAGGTGGTTGGATGATGGATGTTACTAGGCAAATATTTTGAAAAATAAATTACTCGATGCATCTGGAGACAACAAAGGATATCATCGAAAGAAATAACAAAAAAATAAATTCTTGCTTGGAGATATTTTTTTTTCGATAAAAATATACAAAAAATATAGCTTGAATTACTACTGCAAGAATATATGGATAATGCTCGTACATAAGTGCATTATTTCCTTCGCCGCCTATCATAAAAAATAATAATAGCAATATGAAATTAATGGGAATGAATGAAATTAAAGTGCCTAAAAGGATTAGGTAAAAATAATTATTACTTTCTTTTTGTTCATCAATTTGTTCATCGTCTAATAAGTTACTCATATTCTATTTCTATAAAATGAAGTGAAGTGAAAATTTTATCTTTTGTAAACCATGTTTGGTTCAGGAATAAATTCATTGCTAGAATGCGAGTGCGAAATAATGCACATTGACAAAGCAGTTAACTTTTCCGTGGAGATTTTTGTTGATTAAATAGTAACTACTTAGCTACACGCTTTGAGAACTCCGTGAGATGGGAAAGTGAGAATGCAAGTGTTCTTAAAGCCAAATTATGAAGCGTTTGTTGGCTTTAAGAACTTTTGCTTTACTTATTTGCTGTCTCGCAAAGTTCTCAAAGTATGGAGCTTGGCTTTAAGAACTTTTGCTTTACTTCTTTGCTGTCCTGCGAAGTTCTCAAAGCATGGGGCTTGGCTTTAAGAACTTTTGCTTTACTTCTTTGCTGTCTCGCGAAGTTCTCAAAGCATGGGGCTAGGGACTTACGTTAAATAAATGAAACTCAAATGCCAACGATTAACATACCTAATAAAAATGATGCAAATCAAAGAACAAAGCAAATTTAGAAATAGCATAAAATGAAAAAATCATTCAAAGAGAACATCATCCAGTTATTCTTGATAATTTTTAGCGTCGTTCTTGGCTTGTATTTGAGCGAAAGAATTGAGGAAAGAAAAAATGAAAAAGAGGCTAGGCTTTTATTGTCAAAGATAGCGGCGGAGGTCAACAAGAACAAAGAACTTTTAGAAGATTGGATTCCTTACCACAGAGCGATATACAGACGATTGGATAGCCTTAATAATGACGAAATATTTATCAAAAACTTCGTTGATGACGAATCAGTCCTTTTCGAGCGTGTGATTACGAGAGGCAATTTAATGGGTGAAATGCCTTCCGCCGAAGCGTGGGACATCGCAAAGTCTCACCCTTTGATTGTTCATTTTGATTATGATGACTTACTCCTATTCACAAGAATATACAATCAACAGGCAATGACTTATGAACCTGTTCCTAAACTTATTGAGCTATTTCTTTCGGCTGACTTTAACTCAGCAGCGCACGCCGAATCAAATTTACAAACATTCAAAAATCAGATACGGGAAGTGGTCACTCGAGAAATACAACTATTGCAATACATCAAAGAAAGAGATAAAAATCTTGAACTTTGATGATCATCTTTCTTATCTCGGCTAGCTCTGACTTAGAGTATTTTCCAGACAGATAACTTAGGAGGGAAAAACTTTTTTCTTATACCCACCCCCGCTTGGACAACTCCGAGCGCAACGGGAAGTTGCCCCTAGAAGGAACACCCACCCCATAAAAATAATCTCCCCAAATTTTATATTTTTACGTAACTACTTAGCACCATGCTTTGAGAACCTCGTGGGCTGAGAAAGCGGGAATGTAAGTGTTCTTAAAGCCAAATTATGGAGCGTTTGTTGGCTTTAAGAACTTTTGCTTTACTTATTGGCTGTCCTGCGAAGTTCTCAAAGCATGGTGCTAAGCAGTTACATTTTTACAAAAACGAATACATAACACTAACGGTCTCAAAAAAACAAAAAAACCCAATGCCAGAACTAGCCTTACCATTAATCGCTAAAGAGAAAGAAGCACGGACTGGACGACTCGACCTCGGAAGATGTGGCTTGACCAAGCTACCCGAGGCGTTATTTGAGTTGGAGTGGTTGGAGGAATTATCGGTCTGTAATCGCTATTGGGATCACGAGCAAAGAGAATACGTCAATACTAAAAATATTGGAGCGTACAATCTACTCCGAGGAAACCTACCAGAGCAACTTAAAAAGCTGACGCAACTGAAGACGCTTCGACTGGGAGGAAGTGGAACGATTTCTAATTCCATCAACACTATTTTTAGTGATTATTGGGAATTGGAGGATATTTCGGTTTTACAAAATCTGCAAAACTTACAGTCTTTAGACCTCCGCTACAATAGGCAAATCAAGGACTTTTCGGTTTTACAAAATCTGCAAAACTTACAGTCTTTAGACCTCCGCTACAATGGCATTTCAGATATTTCGGTTTTACAAAACCTACATAACTTACAGACTTTAGACCTCCGTTCCACGGACATTTCAGATATTTCGGT
>JBCCJE010000496.1:0-4836 GCA_039027925.1 Bacteroidota bacterium | reverse complement strand
TTAAAACTGCCCCAACACCAAAAAGAAAAACATCCCAATAATCAAATGCGAAACGCTCACCCCTAAGATGGACTGCTGCCGATCGTACAAGTACCCCCAAAAAAATCCTGGAATAATCGTGATCAACGCAAAGCGCAAATCAATGTGCAGATGCAACGCGCTGAAAACTAGATTGGATAAAAGGATAGATTTAAAAGTGACGTATTTTCCAGTTAGCATTCTCGTAAGACTCCCTTGCAAGATACCTCTAGCAATAAATTCTTGCATCGGGGTCATGATCGCATATACCAAATTAAATATAATCAGTAGCGTAGGGGTCAGCGAATCATCTAGGATGAATGATTCGAATACTTGCCTCTCGGCGTAGGAAGGCAATACCTGAATCAATATCCACTTGAGTATTGTGGCAGCTACCAAAAAAGCAAATGTCCAGAGGAGGGCTTCTTTTAGGTGTGCTCGCCAGTTGTCAAATTTCCATCCTAAGTAGCTCAGCGGAATACCGATTTGTCTAGCTACCCCGTAGCCAAATAATACGATGAGCAATACAACACTCGGGGTGACTATTCCGCGATAAAATCCTTGCCGTAAGAAATCGTGATTCTCGATGTATATCCCCAAGATGTACTTGTAGCTCACTAAAATTAGGATGAGGTAATAAAAAAAGTTGGCGAGTTGAACCTTCGTTTCTGCTTCCTTTAATTTTGACTTGGTTTCGTTGATCGTCGAGTTGGTGAGTTTTCTTACTAGCTTTTGCTGTGATTTGATGTGGTTGGTCAATACTTGTTGATAGATGTCATCGGACTCCAATGCTCGTAGTTGATTGATAGTTAGAACTTTTACTTTCGTTTCTTCCAAGGCTAGGACGCTAGCAGACCGAGTGGTATTTTCCATCAATGCCATTGCGCCCACGTAATCCCCCGCTGCTTGTTCGCCCAACTTGATTCCATCTTTACGCGCTTCTACTTTTCCTTTTTCTACAATAAAAATGGCGTCTCCAAATTCTCCTTCTCGAATTAAATATTCCCCTTCCACATAAGTTTTAGGTATCAAAAAGGTTTCTAGCTTTTTCAAGTAAACTTCAGAAATGTCTTTGAAAAGGATACAATTTTTCCATGAAGAAAATGTAGGTGGGTTCATCAGTTCTTTGTTCTCGTAGATGTATGTTGTTAATTATTGGTTTCGTAGTGACTACTAAATTCTGTTTTGTAGAATTGAAAGATAAAAATAGAAAGATACTTTTAATTTTCAGAAAGTCCAACGATCACGAATGTCGTTAACTTTAGGATTTGTTCCTGCGAGGTGGTTTCAAACTTCCACCGTGGGTTCAATAAAATTAAAGAAAACTGCGAGGGGAATTTTGAAATTACCCTCGCAGACTTCCACTAAGTTGACAACATTCCCAACGATCACACTGTCACCTCAATCCCCTCTTTCAATTTATCCAAAACCATTCGTGCCTGCTTCAAGGTTTTCACATTATCTCTAACAATAATAATGTGCTTGTTCGATTTTTTCATGGAGATATCGTACTTCGCTCCCTTGGCGGAGACGAATCGTAAGAGTTGATTGAACAAATCTGTCTCGTAAAATCTTGATTGGGGATCTTCGATAAAATAACAACGTAGCTTTCTATTTTTTAAAATGACCCTTTCAAATCCCAATTTTTTACAAATCCACCGCAGGCGCAGACCATCCGAAAGCTCTCGGACTTGCTTGGGGATTCTTCCAAAACGGTCTCTCAACTCTCTCCCAAATTTTTGTAATTCCTCTTCATTTTTCAAGCTATCCATCGCTGTGTAGAGACTGAGTCGCTCTTGCGTATTTTTTACGTAAAAATCTGGAATCAGCATTTCGATGTCCGTATCAATTTGCACATCCCTAACGTAGTCTCGGTCTTTTTCTAAATCCTCTTTGAATAATTCTTTGAAGTCCGTTTCTTTTAATTCTTGAATAGCTTCTTCCAAAATCTTTTGGTAAGTCTCGTAGCCAATGTCAGCGATAAATCCACTTTGTTCGGCTCCCAATAAATTTCCTGCACCCCGAATGTCTAAGTCTTTCATGGCAATGTTAAATCCGCTACCCAAATCTGAAAACTCTTCGATGGTTCGCAGTCGCTTACGAGCATCATTGGTCAAGGTGGACATTGGTGGACTGAATAAATAACAAAATGCGCGCTTGTTACTTCGACCTACCCGACCTCTCAATTGATGCAAGTCGCTCATTCCAAATTGATTTGCATTGTTGATGATGATGGTATTCGCATTCGGAATGTCCAATCCCGTTTCGATGATATTGGTACAAACCAAAACATCGTACTGACGATCAATAAAATCCAGCAACGTTTTTTCTAGTTGCTTTGATTCGAGCTGACCGTGGGCCGAAGCAATATCAATATCTGGTAAAACCTTGCGCAACATCGAGGTTATCTCAGGAAGAGATTTTACTCGATTATGGACAAAGAAAACTTGACCACCCCGATTGATTTCGTACTCGATGGCATCTCGAATCAAGTCCAAATTGAATACCCGAATCTCCGTGTGGATAGGTTGACGATTGGGAGGAGGAGTTCTTATAACACTCAAATCACGGGCAGCCATCAAAGAGAATTGCATGGTGCGAGGAATGGGTGTTGCCGTCAACGTAAGGGTATCCACGTTGACTTTGAGATTGCGTAATTTTTCTTTTGCGGCTACGCCAAATTTTTGTTCTTCATCAATGACCAGTAATCCTAAATTTTTGAAACCCACATTTTTATTCAACAAGCCGTGTGTCCCGATGACAATATCAATTTTTCCTTCTTTGAGTTTCTCGAAGATTTGTTTTTTCTCCTTCATCGTCCGAAAACGATTGATGTAATCTACCGTGACCCCAAACTCTTTGAGTCTTTCGCCAAAGGTTTTGTAATGTTGCAATGCTAAAATTGTAGTAGGTACTAAGATCGCAACTTGCCGACCACCCAAGACACACTTGAATGCTCCCCGCACCGCAATTTCCGTTTTTCCAAAACCCACATCCCCACAAATCAAGCGATCCATCGGATAAGCCTTTTGCATATCTTCCTTCACCGCTTGGGTTGCCTTCGCTTGATCGGGCGTATCTTGAAACATAAAACTCGATTCCAATTCTATCTGCATGTAATCATCTTCGGGATGCTGAATACCTTCGGATGCTTTGCGCTTTGCGTAGAGCTTGATGAGTTCTTTCGCAATATCTTTGACCTTGCGCTTGGTAGTATTTTTTAATCGCTTCCAAGTATCCGAACCAATCTTACTGAGCTTAGGGGGCTTCCCCTCTTTGCCTACGTATTTCGAAATCTTGTGCAGGGAGTTGATGCCCACGTAGAGCACGTCGTTATTTTTATAAAACAACCGAACGGACTCTTGAATCTGCCCATTGATATTTAGTTTTTCCAGACCTGAATACCGACCCACTCCGTGATCTATGTGTGTCACGAAATCACCGGGCTGTAGCTCTCGCAGCATCCTCAAGTTGATCGCTTTGTCCTTCGTAAATCCTCGGCGCAGGCGATACTTATGGAATCTTCGGAAAATTTGATGATCGGTATAACAAGCTATTTTCAAATCAGGATCAATAAAGCCCTGACTCAATGCTTTGGTTACGGGGTGAAATTGAACGTTGGCTCGGAGGTCTTCAAAGATCGCTTCGAACCGACCGATCTGTTTTGGATTGTCGGTAAAAATATAATTTTCTAATCTCGCCGCTTGATTCTCCCGTAAGTTTTCGATCAGCAGTTTAAAATTTTTATTAAAGTTGGGTTGAGGTTTAGAATTAAATTCTACTCGATCATTGGGTTCGAAATGAAGATTTTTATTCAGAAAAATTAAGGCATAACTTTCTACATCTTCGATAACTTCGTTGGGTCGAATGAATGCTCGATCTCTAAAAATTTCGGCGAGATCGCCTTCGTCCAGAGAAGAAATAGAACGCGCAAATTTTTCCGCTTTTTCAAAACACATCTGCAAGCGATCCAACAGCATCTCAAAATCCTTAATCCAGATCACCGTATTTTCTGGAAGGATTTGAAAAATGGAAACTTTTTGTTTTTGGGAAAACTTCGTATTAATGTTAGGAATAATAGATACCCGCTGAATTTTTTTTACACTCAGTTGAGTCAATGGATCGAAGGTTCGAATACTTTCAATCTCATCGTCAAACAACTCCACTCGGTAAGGGTATTCATTGCCGTAGGAAAAAATATCAACAATACCCCCACGTATCGAAAATTGTCCCGGTTCGTACACAAAATCTACTCGCTCAAATCCGTATTCTACTAGTACCTCCGTAATAAAATCAACATCCAATTGCTCATCTTTGACCATCTCGATTTTCTTCTCTTGGAGTACATTTGGCGATACTACTTTTTCAAAAAGTGCTTCGGGATAAGTGATGAGTACTTCGCCCTTCGATCTATTATTCGAAATTTTATTAATGGTCTCCGTTCGCTGTAAGACATTCGAAGCGTTGAGATTTGCGAAATCCATAGGTCGCTTAAAAGAATCTGGGAAAAAGTGGATTTCTTTTTTTCCCATCAGAGCAGCTACATTATTTTGTAGGTAGGCAGCTTCTTCTTTGTCGGCGGCAATGTACAGATGATGTTGAGGATTAGCGAGGTAGGTTCCCGTCAGGACAAAGGAATCCTGCGCTCCAGTCATTCCCACGATTTGTAAGCGAGTTGGAGTTGGAGATTGCAGCGCATTCACAATTTTTTGTGTCCGCGCACTTTCACGATACAAGTCTAAAAGACGCTGCAAGTTGGACATAAACGCAAAGGTAATTAATGAAAAATTAAAAATGAATAGTTAAGAGTTATCCGTG
>JBCCJE010000495.1:0-4846 GCA_039027925.1 Bacteroidota bacterium | reverse complement strand
CTTCTCCGTAAAGTCTGACTGCTCTTTGGTCGGCGGCAAATGCTTTGGGATATTCAAATTCGCTGTCCGCATTGATCCATACCTGAGTACCATCTTGCAGCTTTAGTTCTTTCCTGCTTTCGGCGGTAGCCACTTGCTGCCAATCGGCACTATCCGAAAATAAATTCCAACTCAACCAAGTGCCCGCCAATAGTACAACTGCTACTGCTACTCCCCGCAACCACGACCTTCGACTGCTCATCGGAATCACCTTGGCAACCGAAGTTTTCTCTTTCTCCAACTGCGACTTAAACCTTGACAGACCAGCTTCTACGTCAGGTTGGTAGTCCTTGTGATAATTTAGACTTTTTTCCCAAACATCTTCTACCTCGTGAGCTAAGGCTTGTGTGTCTTTACTTTTTAGTGCAGTATCTAATTGTTGACTTTCAGCTTCTGTTAGCTCGTTTGTAGCTCGTTTGTGAATTAACTCGATTAACTTTTCCTCTTTCATCTATTTTTT
Organism: Bacteroidota bacterium; assembly: GCA_039027925.1. Taxonomy (GTDB): domain Bacteria; phylum Bacteroidota; class Bacteroidia; order Chitinophagales; family Saprospiraceae; genus CAJQQY01. The sequence continues at coordinate 4,347 of JBCCJE010000495.1, read as the reverse complement.
GTCCTAATATTTTATTCAGGATTTCCTTTTTTGTAGGGTTGACACTAATTTAAATCATGCCCCCTACGTTTTTTCTATTTTTTTCGATAAATCCATTTTTAACCCCAAAAAACGTAAACCGCTTGACATTTTAACTCAAGAGGAGGGCAACCACGAGGGATTGCCCTAACGGATTGAGGGCAACCACAAGGGATTGCCCCTACGGTCATGGATGCACATTGAATTATTGCATTGTTCCTTTCACCGCCGCTCTCAAATACTTCAGGGCTTTGGATATTTGATTTTCTACTGTTTTTTTGGAAATGTTGAGTTGATCGGCAATCTCTTGGTAGCTCATTTCCTCGAACCTGCTAAGGGTAAATACCAACCTACATTTTTCGGGCAATTCACTAATGGCTTGGTTGATCTGCTGTTGTAGGTCTTCCGCTTCTAGCTGCTGTTGTGTAGTGGATTGGTTGTTGGGCAGAGGGGGCATTTTTTCCTCATCGTCAAATTTGATCTTCTGATCTCGAATGTAGTTCAAGGATTTGTTGATTGCTGCCCGTTTTAGATAGGCTTGTACGGAGGTCGTAATATTTAGGTTATCTCTTTTTTTCCATAGCCCCAAAAATACTTCTTGCGCAATGTCCTCCGCCAAGTTACTGTCTTTGAGTACTCGAAAAACCGCCCGACAGATATAACTGTAGTACCGACGAAATAGGACATCCATCGCTCGGTCGTCGCCGTTTTGCAAGCTGTTTATTAATTGTTGGTCGGAGTACTCAGTCATTTTTTTATGAAATTCAGAATTCAAAATTTAGAATCCGAAATTGGGCCTATTCATCAAATAGAAACTTCCGCTTTGATATGTGGATGTGGGTCGTAGTTGACGAGTTCGAAATCTTCGTATTTAAAATTAAAAATAGATTTCACTTCGGGATTGATTTTCATTTGGGGCAGGCTTCGGGGTTGGCGGGTCAATTGTAGGCGCGCTTGTTCCAAATGATTTTGGTAAAGGTGGGTATCCCCAAAAGTATGGACAAAATCCCCCGGCTGTAGATCACATACTTGCGCCATCATCATGGTCAGTAGGGCGTAGGAAGCAATATTGAATGGTACGCCCAAAAAAGTATCGGCGGAGCGTTGGTACAATTGGCAACTCAACTTCCCGTCGGCTACGTAAAATTGAAACAAACAATGACAAGGACTCAATGCCATATCGGGTAAGTCTCCCACATTCCAAGCGTTGACGATGATCCGACGGGAGTTAGGATTATTTTTGATGAGATCAATTGCTTGCGCAATTTGATCTACGGTTTTTCCGTCGGCATTTTCCCAACTTCTCCATTGCTTGCCATAGACTGGGCCGAGGTCTCCATTTTCGTCGGCCCATTCATCCCAAATCCGAACCTTATTTTCTTTCAAATACTGAATATTGGTATCCCCTTTCAAAAACCACAACAGCTCGTGGATGATGGATCGGAGGTGTAATTTTTTGGTGGTCAAAAGTGGAAATCCGGCTTGCAAGTCAAACCGCATTTGGTAGCCAAAAACGGATCGAGTGCCCGTGCCCGTTCGATCGGCTTTGTCGGTTCCGTTGTCCAAAATGTGCTGCAAAAGATCAAGGTATGCTCTCATGGATGATTTTGTATTTTTGAATTTTGCGCCCGAGTCATCGGGATGATAAATGTGCCTTAAGTGCGTAGATACTTGAATTTTGGAGAGTGTACGATGGTGTGTCACGCAAAGGTCGTGGAAGTCGCAAAGTGCTGATTATCAATTTTTTGCGAACTTGGCATGCTTGGTGTGACACACTTTTACAAACACTCTCTGAATTTTGAATAAAGATGTGAAAGGGTCATCAGATTTTTTCAGCAGCTTTCTTACTTCTTACTTCTTACTTCTTACTTACAATATTCCCTTGACTCATCACTCTTCCCTCCTCTCTCCACCCCCGCAAAGGTACAATTATCCTGTTACTACCCTACTTTTCCATTGTTCAAGAAGCTCTTTTTCTTTGAGCAGGGCAGACCCTTCTTTTTCCTCAAATTTTTTCCTTCGCTCATCCGTCAGGGCATCAGAGTACCACCAATCGTAGGTGTCTTTTATGGATTGTTTTAAGGGGCGGTAGGTCAGTCCATTGGCTTTTGCTCGATCATTATTGATGAGTGCAGAACCTCGATTGTTGCCTTCGGGCATGATCCACGGCACGATGTAGTGGATACCATTTTCCTTTAACAACTCGTAATCCGTTACCGCAATTAGTTGGGATTCTACATCGAAGGCAGTTTGTGCCTCTTTGACAAAATCATAAATCCCAGTAGGATTTGCGGGGCCAACGGCGTTGAAGGTTTGTGTGTTTTTTTCTTCCACCAATCGAATCATCCATTCTGCTACATCTCTTACGTCAATGTACTGCACCGCATCTTCTTTTTTACCTGGAACCAAAACCTCACCCCCTCGGCTCAATCGAACGGGCCAATGAACAAAGCGATCCGTTTTGTCTCCAGGACCAAACATGTAGGTAGGGCGTACCACAATCGTTCGGTCTTTGCCGAATGCTTTTTGGGCAGCTAGTTCAGAGGTGGCTTTCATGACACCATACCAGTACTCGAGTTTTGTATCTTCATCTTCGATCTCGGTAGGTTCTTCCAAAAGTACTTCGTCGGTTTCTTTAAAATCCGAACCGAGGTATGGATAAAATACTCCCGTGGAAGAAGTGTACACGTAAAGCCCGACGTGGTCTTTTAAAAGTTCGGCGGTGGCTTCTGTCCATTTCAATTTACGCCCCGAATTATCAATGACGGCATCCCATTTTCTACCTTTCAAGGCTTCCAGGTTATCTTCTCGATCTCCGATGAGGGATTCTACATTTTTGAATACTGCTTGGTGAATCGTCGGTTTTGTTTTTCCCCGTGTGAATGTTGTTACGGAATGTCCTCGCTCCAAGGCATAAGCGATCTGGTGAGGGCCTAAAAAACTCGTCCCGCCCAAAATTAAAATGCTTAATGGTTTCTTTTCCTCTTTTTCTTGTGTTGTAGTTTTGGCTGGGTTGGATATTTCGGCATCACACGAACTGAGCGTAGTGCCCAAAAAGGGTAAGGTGATTCCAGCTTTTAGGCTCGTCTCTATAAAATGTCGTCTGGTTTTTCTTTGCATTTTTTTAAGATTTTTTGCGACTACTTAGCGCCATGCTTTGAGAACCTCGTGGGCCGAGAAAGCGGGAATGTAAGTGTTCTTAAAGCCAAATTATGGAGCGTTCGTTGGCTTTAAGAACTTTTGCTTTATTTATTTACTATCCCACGAAGTTCTCAAAGCATGGTACTAAGCAGTTACGATTTTTTTTGAAAAAACTACGCGTATGTCTAAACACTCGGAGGTCTTAGTTTTTAAAATTGAGCAGCAGAAGCATTGATGACGGGATTGGCGTAAATACCCAATAGATAGTTGTTCCCCATCTGCTGAACTTCTGCGGGTAGCTGATTGATTTGTTCTTGAAAAAAAGTAACGGATGCTTCCCAGTCAGCCTCGGAATAATAATTGGCGTATTTCTTTTCATTTTTTAGTAGGTCATACGCCACGTAGTTCAAGGGAAGGAGTTGATAGTTTTGGTGAATTGTTTTATCAATTAATTGAGCCAGCAGTTCAATTTTTTGGGAGGCATTTTCGGCAGTATCTAAGATTTCTAATTCTTCCAACAATACTTTTCCAAAACTAAAATGAACTCGTCCCTTGTAGCCTTGGATTCCTTCTAACATATAATTTACATCTTCCCGAAATGACTTCTTAAATTCGGGATCAGCTATCTTCCTGAGGTACTCCTGCGTTTTGAGTAGTCCCGTAGGATCTATCTCGTAGGCTATCGAGACGGGAACAATCTTCAACTGCTGCAAATGTGCTTTTAGGTTTTTGCGTCCACACAAACTGATCATTTTGAGCAGCCCTTGTTGGGTGGTATCGTTTCCGTCTTTGGCTCTACCTTCCCGTTGGGCAATCCAGATGGAGTCTTTTTTTTCTACAATGGTATCGCGAATGTAGGTGGACAAGGCAACCGACGCAGCATACAATTCTCTGGCTGTACCCGTTCTTTTTACCACAAAACTTTTATTGATTCGAAAAAGAATTTCCGAAACTCGGGTACGCATCAAATTATCTCCGATGGCAATTTGACTGGTGGTTATTTTATTTTCAAAAAGCAAAAGATTCAGGTAAGCCGAGTCTAAGATAATATCCCGATGATTAGATACGAATAGGTATTTTTCGTTGGGATCAATATTTTCCAGACCGCTAAAGGAGAGTTTTGAAATGCTAGATTTTTCGATGGCTTTCAGAAAAGGATAAACAACTTTAGCTTGAAAATCGTAGATG
>JBCCJE010000494.1:0-4847 GCA_039027925.1 Bacteroidota bacterium | reverse complement strand
CTACAGATACACTTGGCTTAGTTTGGTTTGTAGTTGTTCATGCTGCTAATCTACCAGATGGTTCAATGGCCAATCAAATGGTTGAACCATTGACAGGGTACTTACATCGCTAAAGAAAATACTGGCTGATGCGGCCTATGAAAAAGTTTTTAGAGATTAAGTTTATGAGAATATGCTTGGTGTTGAATTAGAGCTTTCTTCTAAACCTCCAACGATCAAAGGATTTGTCCCTATAAAATGGCGTTGGGTAGTTGAATAGACTTTTGATCGCTTCAATTACTTCCGTAGATTGGACAAAGACCATGAAAAAACCGTACAAAGTTCCGAAGCTTGGGTACTTTAGCAAAATTGCCAAACTATTCTTTATAGGCTAGAATAAACATCAAGATTTAATTTTTAGACATACCCTAACAAGGGATTCTACTGCCAATTTTTTGCACATGATTTGACAAAATTTAATAGCAAACCTTTCGTAGCATGTTTAACCACTCGATGATCTTGAAGATATTAATTTTTAATTTGCGAGGCTACGGGGGTATCAGATACGTGGAGCTACCTTCAAGATTAACAAAAGTCGGGGACTACATACGGAGGATGTAGGGATTCAAATAAACCTCCAATACCCCACCAAGTACTGGTCATTCCCACATCACTCCTCCCTCTTCTCTCATCACTCCTTTTTCCCTACCCTCACATATCCTCACTTCAAATACGAAATAACAATATGTTTATATTCTCTCAAAAATGGTTAAGTTTGTTGACATAATATAATAAACAAACTCATCATACTATGAAAGAAGACCTCCTCCACTACGTCTGGCGGCTCCAACGCTTTGACCACTCTGACCTCATTACTACTGAAGGACAATCTATCAACATTCAACACGTAGGCATACTCAACCAGCACGCTGGTCCCGATTTTACGGATGCACGCATCCAAATTGGTGATACCCTCTGGGCGGGCAACGTGGAAATGCACCTCAAAGCATCCGACTGGACTACTCATCAGCACCAATCGGACAAGGCTTACGAGAACGTCATCCTGCACGTGGTACTCAATGAAGACGAAAAAATCAATCGGCAGGATGGTAGCCGCATCCCTTGTCTGGAACTCAAAAAACGTATTCCCAACAAGCTCTCCAAAATTTATAAAAAACTCCTACACAACGAACAATGGATTCCCTGCCAACATCACTTTTACAAAGTTGGTCAAATGACGAAAGTGCTATGGCTAGATCGCTTGCTGGTAGAAAGGCTAGAGCGAAAAACGATGACCATTGAAAATCTTTTGAAGGAAAATACCTACAATTGGGAAATGACTCTGTACCAAGTGCTCGCCCGAAATTTTGGCGTCAAGGTCAACGCAGAACCCTTCGGACGCCTAGCTCGTTCTCTTCCGTTGGCTATTTTGGGAAAACACAAATCCAACCTTTTCCAAATTGAAGCTCTGTTTTTTGGACAAGCGGGATTATTGGAGGACGACTTCGAAGATGATTATCCGAATCGGCTGAAGCGGGAATACCATTTTTTACAAAAAAAATATCAGCTTCATCCCATTGAAAAAATGAGTTGGCGATTTTTGCGCATGCGTCCCGCTAATTTTCCAACTATCCGGATTGCGCAGTTTGCGCAGCTAATTTTCCAATCCGTACATCTGTTTAGTAAAATGCTAGCTGCCCAAAACGTCAAAGAGATAGAGCAGATGTTTGAGCTAAGGCTTTCTAATTACTGGCAAACGCACTACATTTTTGACAAAGCCTCCCCCAAGCGAAATAAGTCTTTGGGAAAAAATACCATTCACCTCTTTATCATCAATACCATTGCTCCCTTTCTTTTTTTGTACGGGAAAAGTAAGGCTAACGAAGACTATCAGGATAAGGCTTTCCAACTACTCGAAGCACTCCATCCCGAAAAAAATAATATCATCACAAAATGGAAAGAACTAGGCATCACGCCCGAATCAGCTTACCAATCGCAAGCATTGCTACAGCTAAAAAATGAGTACTGCGCAAAGAAAAAGTGTTTAGAATGTTCGATAGGAAATGCGATTTTGAGATAATAGGTACGCATAAGTCTAGGTCACTTTTCCGAGATTTTGGTAAGTAGCCAAAAAAAATCCCTAGCTCGTCACTAAGGATTTTCAAAAATCAACTAATCAAAAAATGTCTGACCGCTTGAGTTCCGTTGAGCGGTCAGACCAACAGTAAAACTGTTCATCAATACTACTGTCTATTGGCTCTTTCGGCAGTTCTGGCGGCTTGTTCTTTTTTGCGCCGCTCTTCCCGTTCGTTGATGACCACGGTCGGATCATCTTCGTATTGCATTCGGCTACCGTTTGTCAAGTCGGTACGCAGGGTATCCAAAACTTCAAGCCTAATGGTGCCAGCATTGTCGGCGGTGACGAATGCGTTTTGGGCGGAGTAATATTCTGCGTTCATTCTGGCACTGTTATCCAATTTTACCTTGAGGTATTCGCCTTTGCCCCGAATGTCAGATTTGTTCCTTCTGAAGTTCAGATACAAAGAATCCACCTCCACGAAAACAGATACCTCGTTTGATCCCTTGTCATACACGTCTAGTTTTTTCCCATCAAAATTCGTGATACGTACTTCGTTTGTATATTCCAAATCAATGCGTTCCAAGTCGGGAGCAGTAATCTTGACCACCACGCTACTACCTCTCCGATTGCTAGAGGATACTACTTCGAGGATGTCTTTTACCTGTTCCATTTTTACAGCTTTAAGTTGCCGCTCCTTCCCAGATATGGTCACATCGTATAGGTTTCCTTTTTCGATTTCCACTTTGACCTCTCCCTTGACGATAACTTTTTTGAAAGGCTTTATCTTGGTATCGCTTTTTATCTCTTTGATAGCATCAGCTTGGGAATACCATCCTTTTTCCTGCATTGTCCAAATGTGTTCGCCGTCCCACCTGACGGAAGGAATTTTTCTATCCCGCTGAGCAAGATGATTGATAAAGCGAGACAAACGATTGGACTGCTCCGAACCGAAACTAATAGTTTTTCCCTCGGGTACTTCGAGGATGAGCTTGACTCCTTGTCCCCTCCATTTGTTGCCAGACTGAATCGCAAAATCTCTAGGAATAATAATTTTATCTTCTCTGATGATGGGTTCGTAAGTGATTGCTTTGTTGAGTGCTTCTATCTCTGCGGAGTTTCTCCCCCGTGAAGTATGGGTTTGCAATAATCTCCAGTTGCCATCGTTAGATTTCTCAAAATCAATATCTACATTTTCGACAATCAAATTGTCATCTACGATTCTTACTCCATCAATATCAATCAAACTGTTACTGCCCGTTTCTTTTCCTAATTCCAGTCGAATAGTATCCGAGGTAAAATTCAAATCTTTGACGGCTTGAGCGTATTCATCTTGTTGATTAAAATCCCTAGCGATAAAAGAACCAATACTGAAAAAACTTATCAAATTGAGGATCCAAAAGACCAGCATTCCACCACGAGTACTTGCGCTCGTCTTTTTCTTAAAAATATAGCGCGCTGCAAACTGAATGGCTCCGATGATCGGTAGCGCCACGATAAAGAAAATATTCGCTGCCCCGAGCACCGCCATAAACGGTGAGCCAAATACAAAATTGGCAAACGGAACGGAGAGGATGAAGCCGATAATCAGTCCTACCCACATGGCAACCAAACCTATAATCAACGCAAAGCCTACAATGAAAGCGATCGGCTTCCATATTTTCAGCACAGTCCCAATGACTAGAGCAACTGCCTTGCCTATAGAAGAAATCCCTTTCTTAAGGGCGCTTCTTCCACCATTTCTTTTTTTGTCGGAACTTTTTTTTTTGAGCCGAGGTCGTTTCCTATTTCGTCTAGCTTATCCGCAAAAATATCAATCTCGTCTTCGATGATTTTTCCAATGTTGGAGACGTTGATGGGTTCTCCCCTCATTGCTAATCTATCGCCAGCGCTTTTAGCTTCCGGAATGATCGCCCAAAGAATGATGTACACCCAAAGCCCAATCGTACCCGTAAAAAATCCAAGTACAAAAATCAACCTGACCCACAGCGGATCTTCGATACCGAAGTAAGCAGCAATACCCGCACAGACACCTCCGACGGTCATGTCGTCGGGATCACGGAATAGCCGCTTGCCCGTTTTGTAATTAGTTTGTTGGTGCTGAGTGTGCGTAGATTTTCTTTCCCGAAATTCATTAGTCTCCTCCATCGGTTCTGCTCCAAATTCTTCGGGTGTCCCCATGATCGCAACGCAGGCTTTCACATCCCTGACCGTCACGATTGCTCTACCGTTTAGCTGCTCTTGAAATAATTCTGCCATGCGCGCTTCGATGTCGCTCGTAATTTCTTCGTAGCCTTCTGATTTTTTGAAATGATGATGAATGGTATCTAGGTAACTTTCCAAATGTTCAAACGCATCGTCGTCTATCGTGAACGGATACCCTCCGAGGTTGATGTTGAGTACTTTATTCATTGTTGGTTAAATTTTTAGTAGATTGATTGACAGCATGTTGAAGTTCTTCCCAAGTAATGATTAGTCCTTTGAGAAACTCTTTTCCGAGAGCAGTGATGTGGTAATATTTGCGTGGATGACCCGAACTAGCCTCCTGCCAGTTGTAGTCGAGAAGTTCGGCATTTTTTAGGCGCGACAGTAAGGGATAGATCGTCCCCTCCTTTACCAAGAGATTAGCATCTTTGAGCCTAGCGATGATCTCCGCTGCGTAGATTTCTCTTTCGGAGATAATCGAAAGGATGCAAAATTCTAAAACTCCCTTTCGCATCTGTGCCTTGGTATTTTCTAACTTCATGTGACAAATGTATAAAAACTCATAATACCTTGCAATACATAGTAT
>JBCCJE010000493.1:0-4852 GCA_039027925.1 Bacteroidota bacterium | reverse complement strand
TTTCCATATTGAACAAAAATTCCCTGGTGATTTCGATCATTTAAGTACATACCTCCATTCATCCCAAAAATTAATGCTTTTCCCTCCGATTCGACTTCCTCTTTTAGATTTTTCAGGCTGCGGATTAATTGCCCATTTTTATTTTTCCAGTATAAGTTGACCTTTATTTTTCGAAGATCAACTTGTACGATGTCGTATTTTTTATTTTTGTAAATGACTTGTTGAGCCTTGAATCCCTCAATGAGATTACTAGGAGATTCTTGTGCGCTACAACTGGATAAAAGGAAGAGTAAAGAAAAACAATAGTAGTAACATTGATGATGACAATTGTAAAAACTAAGTCTGATTGCCATTAGTTGTTTTGACAAAATTGTTTCTTTCATGAATTAGGTATTCTTTGAGGTAGTCATTTTTTCCTCAATCTTTTCTTTGAAAATCTTAGGTTCGTCCACGTGTAGCATCAACACAGTAAATTGTTTTTTGATACCAAAAAGACCGTGTAGCGTATTTTTATTTTTTAGATAGATAATCGTATTGTGACCCGTTAGTTCTGTTCCCATTCTGTGTGCAAAAGCATTGTTAGCAATTAATCGCCTACTCAACTCTATCTTTTCAATTTCTTTATAATCAATTTCTGCCTCGTGCATTAGCCCGAATCGTAACAATACTTTTGCATCTTTGATCACTATCGGTCTTCTAACGGCAGATTTTACGATTCCGATGATCTGCATGATAGAGTAAAGACTCAACCCTGTACCTACCCAAGCAACGGTCGTACTCCATTTTTCTACGAGGATGTGAAAAGCAAAAGTCTCGATGATAACTAGGCTGACAAAAACGCCAAAGATCAGATGTAAGCTACTTTTTTTGTGGTACGTAAATGAATTGTTAGGATAAGTTGGTTTTTTCCACGCAAAAAAACAGTAGTAGATCATTGCGATTTCGAGAACAAACGGTTCTACAACTTTTTGGGGTAAAATTTCCCTAGTGGTATTACGCAAAGTTGTTAGAAAATCAGGCGATTCATTTTTGGCTTTTCGATGCTCAATGATAAATTTTCGGACTTGGTACAAAACAAATCCTACAATCGAAAATTCGACCAAAGGCACTAAGATAAATTTAGCAAAATCAACTATCTCATGGTGTTCATCGGAAACAAAATATCCCGCCATAAAAACGCCTCCTAACAATAGTGTTACAACTGTCGTTTTGGGTATTTTTGTTTTTCTAATCAACAAAAAATAAACAATGGGAACGGTGAGCATAAAATCCAATGACAAGGCGTAAGAAAATTGTTGGGAAGCGGCCTCGGGTAAGGTAGAAAAATAAATAGTGCTCAGAATAAGTAGAAGCGGCGTACCAAAAATAAGTATGAGATGTCCTTTAGAAAGGTGGTTAGTTTTGGTCATAATGAATTTGTGTTGGTGGAACTACGAGGAAGGTTTTCTAATGCAACATCACCTATGAGTTAAGATTTTCCAATATCCTACGAGTGAAAGGCTACTTTTTTGTGTTTTAATTTTTTTTCTGCAAGTTTTCCTTCAAAATATTCCCATAAAAATCTACTTCGAACATCTACGTCACGACGGGATTGAGTTCTGCTAAAGGTATTCTTTTTTCTTCCATGGTGAGATGTTATTCCTAATCGTTGGAATCTTTGAAATCTGATATGATTTTTTGGACAAAACTTAATTTCATATTTAAACCTTCCGCAATTTTTTCAGAGTCAATTCCCGCTTGAAATAATCGGATTACGTTTTCTGCGTCTCTTTCTGCGTCTCTTTGTGCATCTCTTTCTGCGTCTCTTTGTGCATCTCTTTCCTTCAAAGTTTTCCCATAAAAATCAACTTCGAACATTTCCGTCACGATAGGATTGAGTTCTGCGAGTGGTATTCTTTTTTCTTCCATGAGCGGTTTTATTTCATTTTTAAAATTTAGTTCATCTTCTGGTGGTAAGGCAATTGTGTACGCAACAAATATAAGTAATTTTCGAGTTTCTTCATTGGTATATCCTTTTTGAAAACACAATCTGGCTAATTGGACTTTGTATCGCTTTAGCAGATTATTTTGATTGCCCGCTTTGATGATGTAAAGCATGGACAATACAGCAATATCCAACGGATTACTTGACGCTAGTAGTGCTTCTTCGCTCTGATTTTTGACGATCAAGGTGTTGAATTTATAGAGAAATTCAGTTCCCGAAAATTGATAAAGAAACCGATCGGGTTCGGGTGGGACTTGTGCACCAATGTAAACGGCGATAGCAGTAAAATCATATTCTGGATATTTATCCATGATTCGGTATCCTCTCCTCCACATTAATTTTTTGAAGTGGGCATCGTGGCTTCGATGTACATCAATGTGAATTAAAACTAGTTTTGCTTTTCCATTTTTTAGGGGAACTAGCAGTAGTTTATCGACCAATGTCCAGCCTTTCTTTTCCCAATCAGCAAATATCTTTTGAAACTCTTTGTCCAAAAAAGTGATGGGCTTAGAAAAATCCCTTTGCTCGGCGAGGTCAGGAAAAAGTCGCTGTAGTGTATGTTCTGGAAAATACTCAATGATTTTTTTCCATTGAGCGTCGTAGTCGGCTAGGGGTGTATTATTATCCATAAGAGTAGTTTTCTCAAATGAATTAAAATTACGACGAAAAGAGATGAAAAATAAATATGGTTTCTTCGTATTTGAGTTACTTATATTTGCTAAGTACAAGTCTTTTTTGATAAATCAAAAGTGATCTCTCTAATCCCAGAGCAGGACTCACCTTTAAAAACGAATTTTTTTATCTCTCTCTTTTGCCCTAATAAAAAACTGTAATCCAAAAGAAAATCCGAACTTTCTTCAAAAGAAAATTCGGATTATTTTTTTAAAATTAACAAGATTAATCTTACAAAACATATCAATTTGTTCTCTTCCCAAAGTTTCAGGACGAGGATTCTATCATTTTCTCTGCGAGGTTTCGAGAAAGGCATTCTCTCATTAGCTCACCCTTTCAATAATCATCGAAGACGCTCCACCACCACCATTGCAGATAGCTGCTAATCCAACCGATGCGTCGTTTTGTTGTAAGACGTTATTCAGGGTAGTTACAATTCTCGCCCCCGAAGCACCAAGCGGATGTCCTAGTGCAACGGCGCCGCCGAATACATTTACTTTGTTGTCCTTTAATCGCATGTCCTTATTGAATGCCATCGTCACTACGGAAAATGCTTCGTTCACTTCGAAGTAGTCAATGTCTGATTTTTTCATGCCCGCTAACTTCAATGCTTTTTTGGCTGCCTTAGGAGGGGCAGTCGTAAACCACTCAGGTTCGTGGGCGGCATCAGCGAACGAAATAATTTTAGCCACCGGATTTAGTTTGTATTTTTTGACTGCCTCTGCACTTGCTAGTACTAAGGCAGATGCTCCATCATTGATCGTGGAGGCGTTTGCTGCCGTCACCGTTCCGTCTTTGGTGAAGGCGGGGCGGAGGTTAGGAATTTTTTCAAATTTTACATTTTTGTATTCTTCATCTTCGGAGACGATGATGGGTTCTCCTCTTCTCTGAGGAACGAGTACTGGAACAATTTCTTCTTTGAATGCCCCAGAGGTAGTTGCTTCTGCAGCGCGCTGATAAGATTGAATGGCGTAGGCATCTTGGGCTTCTCTAGTGATTTCATATTTTGTAGCCGTAGCGTCCGCACAAACTCCCATTGGCATTTTTCCGTAGGCATCTTGTAGTCCATCCTTGGACAACCCGTCAATGAATTTACCATCACCAAACTTGTGTCCCCACCTTGCACCTGGAACGTAATAAGGAATATTGCTCATACTTTCCATGCCGCCAGCTACAATAATGTCCGACTGTCCGATCATAATATTAGCCGCTCCGAACATGATTGACTTCATCCCAGAGGAACATACTTTATTGATGGTAGTACAAGGGACATTATTTCGGATACCCGCAGCGAGAGCAGCCTGTCTAGCAGGAGCCTGCCCTAGATTAGCAGACACTACATTTCCCATCAAAACTTCTTGAACCTTGGTAGGAGTGACACGGGCTTTTTTTAGCGCAGCTTGGATGGCAAAAGTTCCGAGTTCTACCGCAGAGAATTTGGACAAAACACCTCCAAAACTTCCCATTGGAGTACGTACTGCGGATACGATATAAACTTCTTTCATGGACTTTGATTTTTTCCCACATTAAAAATACGTGGTCTAATTTGGTAAAATGGTTAGAGCCACAAAAGTAAGCGTTTTATCAATGAAAAATTAATAATGAAGAACGAATAATTGACCATTAGATTAGTGGGTCGCAGATCTTTATCTTCTGAAATTAAATTAATTATTTTTCCAAATTGTTGGTTTATAATGAAAAAGCGTTTACATTTGCCGCTCAATATCGCGGAGTGGAGCAGTTGGTAGCTCGTCGGGCTCATAACCCGAAGGTCGTAGGTTCAAGTCCTGCCTCCGCTACAAAGCAAAAATATAAGTCCTTGACTATCAGTTAGTTAAGGGCTTTTGTTTTTTATAGTTGCACGTTTGGAAATTTTAGAGACGTTATTAGACGAGTGGATAGAAATTAAAAAACCGTCCCAGCGATTAAATAGCTACTTTGCGAACATCTGTGCTAAAATAGTTGAAAACATAAAGATATACTAACTAATACGGAATTGATTTATGTATTTCGTATTGTCATTTTATGGGTTAAATTCTTTTCATCCTTAATTGTAAGAAATAACCTAATCAATCCCGTATGACAATGCTTCGGTCAATAGACTGTCTCTTTTGGAGCACGATTAACTCTATTGCCACCATCGAATTAAGTTGGGCCTACGACGCTCAGGATCAATTACAAGATTTTCAGATATTT
>JBCCJE010000492.1:0-4860 GCA_039027925.1 Bacteroidota bacterium | reverse complement strand
CCGAGTACCTCTCCAAGATGCAAACCCTTGATATACAGACCTTTATGGTGGATGATATTTTGACCAAGGTAGATCGAGCGAGCATGCTAAATTCACTAGAAGCAAGAGTGCCCCTCTTAGATCATAAAGTGGCGGAGCTGAGTTTTAAGATACCCGTAAAGTTCAAATATAATCAGAAGGGTAAGAAATATATCTTAAAAAAAGCCATGCAAAGTTACTTGCCCGATGCTGTGATTAATCATCCTAAGCAAGGTTTTACTATGCCATTAAAAATGTGGTTTAAAGATTCATTAAGAGATTATGTAAATGACCGACTGCGGCGATCCGATAGTATGATCGCCGATTATTTAGATGTGAACTACATTTCCAAAACTATAGATGATCATAATAATGGTATGCGAGATTTGAATGAAAAAATTTGGTCACTCCTTGTTTTGGACACTTGGTTAGAGCAGCAGGTCAAAAGGGATTCAACTAAAATATTCGCCACAAAGACACTAAAGCACCATTCCTAAGTCTTTATTGTAATCTTTAGAGAAAAATCCTTCATGCCTTCGTGGCGAACCTTTTAAAAAAATTATCATCCAATGAAAATATTAATGCTTATAGATAGCCTTGTCCGAGGAGGGCGTGAAAGACGATTGTTAGAATTACTGAAGGGATTAAAACAGTACGAAAACGTCACGACTGAATTAGTCTTGTTTTCCAGAAAAGTGGAATATCCCGAAGTACATAACATGAATATTCCAATCCACTATTTGGAAAGAAATCCTAAAAAAGACCCTCGTGTATTTTTCCGATTTTATCAATTATGTAAAGAAAAACAACCTGATATTATTCACAGTTGGGGAACAATGCCAACGATCTATGCTATTCCCACGGCAAAGTTTTTAGGCATCAAATTAATCAATGCCAACATCGCTGATGCACCTAAAGATATGACTTGGCTAGATAAGCGGCTCTTCCGTGCACACCTTACTTTTCCTTTTTCGGATATTATTATTGGAAATTCAAATGCGGGATTGAAGGCTTATAATGCACCTATTCATAAGAGTAAATGTGTTTACAACGGATTTGATTTTAGACGCCTCAACAAAATGTCCAACGAAGATGCGATTCGAGCGGAGTTGAAAATTACGACTAAAAAAGTAGTAGGGATGGTAGGACGATTTTTTGACCATAAAGATTATCAAACCTACCTAGATGCTGCCTTTTTGACTTTGGAAAAAAGAAAAGATGTTACTTTTCTTTGTTTAGGAGATGGTCCTTTCTTAGCGCATTTTAAAAATTACGTTCCCAAGGCGTTGAAACATAACATTATTTTTACGGGAATGCTTGACGACGTAGAATCGGTTGTCAATCTTTTTGATGTAGGCGTGCTTTGTACGAATACGGCAATCATTAGCGAAGGGATTTCTAATTCAATTATTGAATATATGGTTTTGGGAAAACCCGTCATTGCAACGGAAGGAGGAGGAACGAACGAAATTATTGTAGATGGGAAAACTGGTTTTTTAACACTCTTTGCCAATGCGAAATTTTTAGCAGATAAGATGCAAATCCTAATTGATAATGAGGAGTTAGCGAAGAAAATGGGGCAAGCAGGAAAGGAAAGAATTTATCAACATTTTTCCTTAGAACGAATGAGAGCAACTTATTTTGAACTCTATCAACAAATGACACGTGGCAGCGGAGCTGCAATTATGAATTAAAAATTAAGGATTAAGAATTATCGAAAATACGGTGAATCCGAAACTTCGTTTTTTGTAAACTTTTAGAAGTATGTAGTATGAAGGCAATTCTCATCAATAATATGACTTCGGGTGGTGCTGAAAAAGTAGTAGTTACTTTGCTCAATGAATTTAAAAAACATAGAGAGCCTATGCACTTGATTTGTGTGGGCAAGGATCAGTTTTATGAAATTCCAGAAGGGGTCAAAGTGCATTACCTGACAGATTTTGATGATTTGCCCACCAACTTTACCAAAGTCTATTACCTGTTTTCTTGCGCCATAAAATTGAAAAAGTTAGTTAAAGAAAATGAATACACTTTAATACAAAGTCATTTGATTGCAGCTTGTTTTATAAATATCATTGCCAAGGTTTTGGGGAGTTCTCATTTCGTGCAGATGGTGTTACACTCTTGGATTAATTTTGGCCACAAGAGCTTTTGGAAAAAATGGTTGAACAAAGTAATGTTTCGCTGGAAATTCAATAAAGCAGATTCGATGATTTCCATTGCTCAAGTGATGAAAGAAGGAGTAGATGATTATTTAAATTTAAAAAACCGAACAAAACACGTAGTCATCCATAATCCTCATCCAATTGCCGAAATTCAAGAATTATCAGAGGAGGCTGTTGATGATTTTTACTTTGACCCAAGGAAAAAATATTTAATCACAATCGCTCGGTTGACTAAGGGGAAAAGATTCGAAGTGCTACTGGAAGCCCTGAAAAAATTGAGAGCAACTAGAAAAGATGTTGAATTGATTATTATTGGAGATGGTCCAGAAAAAGTAGCTTACGAAAAAAGACGCAACGATTTAGAGTTAAATTCATTTGTCCACTTTTTAGGTTATCGAAAAAATCCATTTCCTTATTTAGCGCAATCTGATATTTTCGTGATGACTAGCGAATGGGAAGGATTACCGAATATTTTGATAGAAGCTATGATTTGTAAAACTCCTGTTATTTCTTCCGATTGTATTTCTGGTCCCAGAGATATTTTACATCCCAATTCGAATATGAAAGCTCAACTAAAGGATAGAATGGAATGGGGAGAATTTGGAATTTTGTATCCAGTAGGTCATGTAGATTTATTAGTGACATCTATTTTTGCTTTACTGGAAGATCAAGTTCAATATGAGACCTATATTCAAAAGGGATTGGAACGAGCTAATAACTTTGAAGCAAGTGCTATCACTCGGCAGTATTTAGAAACGTTTCCTGATTATCTTAAAAATTATAAAATGGAGTTTCGTAAAGAAAATATTTCAACCGAATAAAGCGTAAAGCACTTAAATTTCTGAAAAGTCTTATTACGGGGTAACTTTCCGTTACCCCGTAATTTTTTATTTAATTTCTCTGAAGAAAGTGTCCTATCCAGACAAACTTGTCACTTTGTTTTGCAACTATCAACCTGTAATATGCAATTTCCATCCAATTGGTTGCCTACCGTCTTTTAAAAAAAAGCCCTTTGCCGTGTCCCCTACTTTGCCCTCTTTTTGGTCTTTCTTTTTCAAACCTGCCAGCTAATCGTGCTGTTCTAGTGGCGTTTACTCAATTATTTAGAAATCAAAATTATTTAACCATTTAAAATTAAAGAAAATGACGAAATCTATTTTTTCAAAATTTCTTCCACTACTAATGTTTTGTGGCGTATTAACTTTTATGACTTCGTGTGATAATGATGATGACGATGTTATGACCAATGATCCTAAGAGTATCGTAGAGATTGCACAAGAGACAGATGACTTTTCTATTCTAGTAGACGCACTCATCAAGGCGGACTTAGTGACTACGATCAATAATGGAACTTATACTGTTTTTGCACCTACCAATGCGGCGTTCAACCAATTTTTCCAAGATATGAATGCTTCTGGTTTGGATGATTTTTCCAAAGAAGAGCTTGCTCCAATTTTATTATATCACGTAGTAGGTGGTGAAGTCCGATCTACGGGACTGAGTAGCGGTTACGTAGGCACAGCAAGTCTTGGACCAAACGATCAGCCGATTAAACTCAAAGTAGATGTAGGAACTGACGTTAGGCTAGACAACGACTCCAAAGTAGAGACTCCCGATGTAGCAGCTACTAACGGTGTCATTCACATTATTAACAAAGTATTGACACCACCCAACGTGGTAGATATTGCTTTAGAAAATGATAACTTTTCTATCCTAGTACAAGCATTAACTAGATCAGATTTGGATTTTGACTTTGTAGGTTTCCTTTCGGGAGATGGCCCATTTACCGTTTTTGCACCTACTAATGATGCCTTCGCAACATTATTAAATGATAATCCAGATTGGGATACCTTAGATGACATTGACAAAGCTACTTTGGATGCAGTTTTAAAGTATCATGTTATCTCTGGAAATAACTTTGAAAGTACTTCTCTTTCTAACGGTACATCAGTACCAACTGCAAAGGGAGACAATATTACGATCAATACTACTAATGGCGTGACTGTGACGGATGCGAATGGTGGAGTAGCAACTGTTGAGCTACCTGATGTACAAGGAATCAACGGTGTAGTGCATGTAATTAATAGAGTATTGTTACCATAATGAGGCTTTAATTGATTAAGCAATAATATTAGGACATTTGGAAAAGCCATGATCGAGTATTCGATCATGGCTTACTTTGTTTTCTAAACGAGTATCATTATTATTCCTGAGATCTTTCTCAAAGTAGAAAAGATGGGCGGTCTGCTAGAGAAATCAGTATAAAAGAAAATGTAGAAAGACTGAAAAGTAAAATTGAGATATGGAAGAAGACTTATCTAATCATCGCTCCTGTCGCTGGCAAGGTGTCGTTCTCTAAAATTTGGAGTGAACAACAATTTGTAAATACTGGCGAGGAGGTTCTTACGGTTGTTCCAATGGATGGAGTTGGAAAAATTGTGGGGAAAGCGTTACTTCCTATTGCGAACTTGGGAAAAGTAAAACCCGAACAAACGGTCAATATTCAATTAGATGGATTTCCTTTTCAAGAATATGGAGTTATCAAAATCTACAGTAAAAAGTATCTCACTAGTACCCAAAGAGGATAATTATTTATTGGAAATAATATCTTCCAGATAGCTTGACAACTACTTATCACATTAGCGTTTCCTTTCATTTCTTGTCTAAATGAAATTGT
>JBCCJE010000491.1:0-4867 GCA_039027925.1 Bacteroidota bacterium | reverse complement strand
GAAAAGAGCCAGCCGTAAGTTAAAAAAAGGTTACTGATTAGAAATTGACGGCTGGCTCTTTTCTCCATTTTTCTACACATTAATCAGGTAGAATGGCATTAAAAAAAAATTAATATTTTTGGTGGAAAAAATAGAATGCCAAAGAACTTATTCATCCTAGCCCTATGCCTAAATTTGACGCTCACATTTGGTCAAGAGGATTCCCTATCCATCACGCACGAGCGACTCACTTGGCAGGATATTCAACAAACTAATGTCAAGTTGCTGGATCAAAAAGTCTCCTCTGCGAGCCGTTCTCTAAAAGACCTAAAGGAGTTGCCCTTTACCATCCACGTCGTCACCCAAGAAGAAATTCATCAAAATGGATACATTACCTTAGCAGATGCCTTGAAGATGCTACCGGGGATAAAAGTTTCCCAGCCTGGTTCGGCGTTGCAGGGAGAATTATTTATGATGCGAGGACTTATTGGAAATGGATATACCAAAATTTTAATCAATGGAATCCCCGTAAAACCCTATCTCGTTTTGGGTATGCCCATCGGTTCTCAATTGCCTATTCAGCAGGCAGATCGCATTGAAGTCATCTATGGACCTTCGGCGGCGCTGTACGGTGCTGATGCTTCGGCTGGAGTTATCAATATTGTGATGGATGAATCTGAGTTGCCCGTTTATACGAATGCAAGTTTGCATCTAGGTAGTCAGGGC
The DNA here is from genome assembly GCA_039027925.1 of Bacteroidota bacterium. Classification (GTDB taxonomy): domain Bacteria; phylum Bacteroidota; class Bacteroidia; order Chitinophagales; family Saprospiraceae; genus CAJQQY01. The sequence goes on along the minus strand of JBCCJE010000491.1, from coordinate 4,162 downwards.
TATTCGAGTTTGGGCATTTTGTTTGGGGGAAAAGTAGGAAAGGGCAAAGATATATTACGATTTAAAGTATATGGCTCCAATACGAAGATGCTAGATCGAAGGGTTTTTTACGATCAGGATTCTCTTTACAACGTTGCATTTTATGCCAACCAAATAAATCAAAGAGTGGAGGGCGTAGTCAACAGTCCCAACTTTTTGGGAACACCCAACAATATTCTATTTAACGAATTGCCGCATAATAGTCGGTCGGTTGGTGTTGATTTATCCTACAAGATTTTTTCCTTTTCTTTTTTAAATATGTTTCGGCAGGATCACAGTTCACTCGGCTTGAATCCGCTGGCGGTAGCCTACGCTAATCCAAATAATACGACAGGCGAAACTATTACCTCCATGAATCTCAAGGCTGAGAAGGAATTTAAAAATATTAAGGTTCAAGGTATTGTCGGCGTATTGGATTATGAACTGGATAATAGATCCACTACCACCTACATCAGTCCTACGCTGAGTTCACCTTTTGATTTTGCGGCACGATTACCTGTCTATCAGGGAATAAGGGATTCTTTAGTGAGAGTTTATCAAGATTCCTTGTTTAATCGAAGTCGTTTTAGCTCCGCCAACTCCAGAGAATATTATCTAGAGGGTACGCTAAATTGGGGATTATCCAATGGATTCGAATTGAACAGTGGAATCAGATTCCAAAGAGGGGCAGGCGATCAGTTTTATGATTTCCAAAGAACTCCACTACAAGACGGAGAGGAACCGAGAAATATCATCAGCGACGTAGATGATCCTAGCTACGAGGAGATTAGTGCTTTCGTACAGCTTTTTTTTCCCTACAAAAAATGGAATTTCTTACTAGGTGGACAATATCTTTATCGGGATAATATTGGTTTTTCTAAGCAGGTAAGTTCGTTAAATCCGAGGATCGCTACCTTGTATAAGGTCAATAAAAGACTTTCTTTGAGGGGAAACTTTAGTAGTGCTTTTAGGATACCTTCGCCGTTTTTGGTGGCGAATACATTTACCATTCGGTTTGATACTTTTGATAAAGTATTTACGGATAGCGATCCATTAGAGCCAGAAAGGACGTTTGCGTTTGAGGGTGGTTTGCGTTGGTTTCCTAATGCCAAGTTAGAGGTAGATTTGAGTGCTTACTACATGGAAACTAGAGACTACGTTACCTACGATATATTTACTGATCTCCAACCAGATGTCTCTTCTTCTTTTATCACCATAGGATACTTCAATGATGAAATTACCAACGCCACTTTGTACGGACTGCAATCTATGGTTTGGTTAAAAAATCTGATACCTGCCATTGATCTAAATGTTAGATTAGGATTGAGCTATACGAGGGGAGAGGAGTCCTACGTAGTGAGAGATAATGTGCCCGTTGCCGTAGGCAATATTGATGGTCTCGATCGCATACGCGGACAACCTGATTTTATGGGGCAAGCCAGAATATCTTTTAGTCCCATAAAAAATGCGACCGTTATTTTAGATAATGTAATCATGTCTAGTGCTTATACGCGTAATTTGGTCTTGATCGAACAAGACTTGGGAAATGGAGTCGGTGATGACGATTTGATTCAGAATGGTTATCACGTTTTGGACATTACGGGAAACTACCAACTAAGTAGAAATTTTCGCTTGTACGCCAAGTTCCACAATGTACTCAATCAGCGGTACGCAGGTATAGATGCCAATAGTATGCCCGATGTATTGCACTACAATCCCCAGTCGCTTTTTTTCGTTCGGTTGGGGCTGAACTATAAATTGAACTGATTGTTCGGAGTATTTTTTATCAAATATTTCTCATGGTGAGATTTTTCATTTTTATTTTTTTATTGATTCCTAGCTGGTGTTTTGCTCAGGATTCTACGTACGTAATTGACTTGTTACAACGAGGTAAAAACGCACTAGATGCCGAAGAAGCCTTAGACTACTATTCTGATGCTTACTCCTTGGCCAAGGAATTGAGGTTTGAAAATGGTATCAACGTGTCTCTCGAAAAATTAATTGCGCTAGAGCTACAGCGCAAAAATACTTCGGGGGCTTTGCGGTATTTATTAGAAAATTTAGACATAGCTAAAAAACAAAAACAACCAGAGAAAATTACACAGAGTGCCTTGGCGATAGGAGAAATATACTTCGCTGAAAAACTCTTCGAAGTAGCTCTACCTTATTATCAGCTAGCCAGCAGTTACCGAGAGGAAGATGCGATTCACCAAAGGCTAGGAGATATTCATTCTGAACTGTTACGACCTGATAGTGCCTTTCATTATTATGTGAAACTCGGAAATTGGACGAAGAACGGAGAAAATACGAATAGCCGTATCAATGTTTTTAACAAGGTCGTCAGAGCTTACTTAAAAGCTAAGGAATATGATAATGCGCTAAAATTCAATCAACGGATACTGCAAATCATGAGCGATGCCGACAAGCCCAACGCCGAGATCGCTATTGTGTATAATAACATCGGATATAATTATAATTTTTTAAAAAACTACGAAGCTGCGGTTTCCAATTTTGAGGAAGCGGTTGAGTTGACTAAAAATGATGATTGGAATGCGCTGGCGATTTTATATACCAATATCGGGATTGCGTACTTTAATCTGGGATTATTTCAGCCTTCGCTGTCAGCGCTTTCCAAAGCAGAAGGATATTTAAAAAAAATGGAGGCCGTTGAAAATACTCAGATCAATCATTTACTATCCAATGTTTATTTGCAAAGCAACGATCTTTTTAATGCCCAAAAATACAATGCTACCGCCATCAGTCACGCTCAACGGGGAGACAACTTGTCTTTTTTGAGTGATGCTTACTACACGGCAGCCCAGGTACACGTAGAGCTGAATGAATTCGAGGTGGCTTTGGATTATTATCAAAAACATCTAGAACTGCGTGATAAAATAGAAAGAGAGGAACAGTTGCGCCAGCAAGATTTGATGCAAGAGCAAATCGCTAAGAAAAAAGCAGAGCAAGAAATTCGCTTGCTACTCATCAATCAGGAGGTAAAAGACTTAACCATCCAACAACTAGAAACGGATAAAGAAAGACAACAACTGCGCTTGGATAATTTGAAATTAGAATCGGACCGACAAGAGAAGGAGTTAGCTATTTTAAAACAAGAAGAAAAGGTCAAAGACGCAGAGATCAAAAATCAAGAATTACTCGCTCAACAAGCCCAACAGCAATTACAAATTACTCAACAGACGCTACAGAGTGAACAACAAGACAGAGCGCTGGCTGATCTGAGGCAACAACAAAAACTGGATCAGCTAGAACTTGATCAAAAGGAAGCCCGATTGCTAGAAGAACAACAAAAGACTGCACTCTTAGAAAAAGACAACGAGATCAATCAATTGGAATTAGAGAAGCAAAAAGACTTTCAAAATTTTGCCTACGGCATTGGTGCGTTAGGGTTATTGATTTTAGGATTGATTCTAGCAGGACTGATTTATAGCCGACGTATCAATCGAAAATTATCGCATAAAAACGCAGAGATCGAATCGCAAAAATTAGAAATTCTGAAGGAGCAAAAGAAATCAGAGGATTTGCTGCTCAATATCCTGCCAGCCGCTACGGCTAAAGAACTAAAAGAAAAGGGAACAGCTACTCCCCGTAGATACGAAAATACGACAGTGCTATTTGCGGACTTCGTCAACTTTACGGGGATTTCCTCACGGATGGCACCAGAGATTTTGGTCAAGGAGTTGAACTACTGTTTTAAAGCATTTGACCAAATAGTAGATAAATATGGTTTGGAAAAAATCAAGACCATTGGAGATGCCTACATGTGTGTAGGAGGACTTCCTCAACCTAATACCAATCATCCTAAAAATATCGTCTTGGCTTCTTTAGAGATGATGGACTTTATCCAAAAACGCTACGAAGAAAAACAAGCCATGAACGAGCCTTTTTGGCAGATGCGCATCGGATTGCACAGCGGACCCGTGGTAGCGGGGGTGGTAGGCACCAAAAAATTCGTTTATGATATCTGGGGCGATACAGTCAATACTGCCAGCAGAATGGAAAGTAGTAGTCAGCCCGGTAAGATTAATTTATCTGGTGCTACCTACAAATTGGTTAGAGATTTTTTTGAAACCCAATACCGTGGAAAAATAGATGCGCGTAACAAAGGAAAAGTGGATATGTATTT
>JBCCJE010000490.1:0-4873 GCA_039027925.1 Bacteroidota bacterium | reverse complement strand
CTCTAAACTGCAACAGATTGTAAACAATAGCCTCAACCAAACACCCAACCTCACCAGCATAGAACACACCCGCGATCTCTTTTTGGCGACAAAGATACATTACGAAAATAAAGATGCAAAGTTTAACTAATTTTAATATCTCTACGAATAACCTTAGCGTAGAAACGTTCGTTTATTACGAGAATTGTTTCACCAAGGTGTCATCTGTACGTATCAAAAAGTAAATTATGAAAAAACTACTCATCATTGTAGCACTCGCCTTTTTCGCCTTCCAACTTCAAGCAGCCTACATGCTGCTGCCCATGGATACCCAACAAAAAGATCATCTCAAAGCCTACGGCATCACGTATTGGGTTTTGGACAATGGGGGAGAAGCCTTTTGGTTGTTAAATTACCGAGGGGGAAGTTTTGCCTTCAAGCATAATCGAATATTTGAAAGGGAATGTAAAACTCGAAATGTTTCTTTCGAAATCATACCCGACGCCGCCTTTGCGCAGATTAGGAGAGAGATTGGTGATCCCGAAGTCAATCAGGAGGTGATGTTGCTAGAGGTAGCACCTAAGATTGCGGTGTACACTCCGCAATTTAATCAGCGTGGCGAAAAACTCCGCCCTTGGGATGATGCTGTAACGATGGTACTCACCTACGCCGAAATTCCTTACGAAACAATTTATGATACCGAAATTTTGGATGATAAATTGGCAGAGTACGATTGGTTGCATTTGCACCACGAAGACTTCACGGGGCAGTACGGGAAATTTTACCGAAGCTACGGTAGCACGGCGTGGTACCGAGAGAACAAACGTCGGATGGAAGAATTGGCCAAGAGTTTGGGGCATCAAAAAGTATCGCAGCTAAAGTTGGACGTGGTGAAGCGCATCAAAGATTACGTCGGCGGTGGTGGATTTATGTTTGCCATGTGTTCTGCAACGGATACTTACGATATTGCCTTGGCCGCCGAGGGAGTGGATATTTGTGAACAAATGTTTGACGGAGATCCTGCCGACCCTAATGCGCAGGAGAAGTTGGATTTTTCGAAAACCTTTGCTTTTAAAGATTTTAAATTGGTAAGAGATCCGTACGTTTATGAGTATTCTTCGGTAGATCATCATCAGGGACGTCGGGTACAACCCAAGCAAGACTACTTTAGCCTATTTGATTTTTCTGCAAAATGGGATCCCGTCCCGACTATGCTTACCCAAAACCACACCCGAACGGTCAAAGGTTTTATGGGACAAACTACTGCTTTCAGAAAACAGTATCTCAAATCGAGTGTTCTAGTCCTAGGTGAAAACAAACCCGCCAACGAGGTGCGCTACATCCACGGTACGCACGGCGAAGGTACATGGACTTTTTACGGAGGACACGATCCCGAAGATTATAAACACATGGTGGGCGAACCCGAAACGGACTTAAATTTGCACCCTAATTCTGCGGGGTATCGTTTGATTTTAAACAATGTACTGTTTCCCGCAGCTAAGAAGAAGAAACGAAAAACGTGATGCCTGCCTTGAGTCCTGGGGAATTAGTATGACGGAACGATGAATTGATAGTTTAGCAATTTTTGATTGTAGCTTTTTATTTTTACCAATCATTTAATCACATTAAAAATATAGAACATCTTCAATGGGTTCAATAAAAAATAATAGAATGAAAAAAATTTTGACGATTGCGATTTTCTTTTTTGTGGCTTTGCAGGTTCATGCGGCGTACATGGTGTTACCGATGGACGAAAAGCAAAAAAATCATCTAAAAGCCTACGGCATTACCTATTGGGTGCTGGATAAAGGGGGCGAAGCCTTCTGGTTGTTGAATTATCGAGGGGGTAGTTTTGCGTTTCGACACAATCTTATTTTTGAAAAAGAATGTAAAACTCGAAACGTTTCTTTTGAAGTGATTCCCGATGCTGCCTTCGCAAAAATCCAAAGAGAAATTGCTAATCCCGAAGTTAATCAAGATGTCATCAAATTGGAGGTGGCTCCTAAGATTGCGGTTTACACGCCCGAGTTCAACGCCCGTGGAGAACGGCTACAACCTTGGGATGATGCTGTCACCCTAGTTTTGACCTATGCAGAAATTCCTTACGAAACCATTTACGACACAGAGGTTTTGGATAATAAGTTGGCGGAGTACGATTGGTTGCATTTGCACCACGAAGACTTTACGGGGCAGTATGGGAAATTTTACAGAATGTACAATAGCTTTAGTTGGTACAAAGAAAATGTACGACAGATGGAAGCCTTAGCAGAAAAGCTAGGGCACAAAAAAGTATCTGAACTGAAGCTCGATGTCGTCAAGCGAATCAAACAGTACGTTGGTGGCGGTGGATTTATGTTTGCCATGTGTTCTGCTACGGATACTTACGATATTGCTTTGGCGGCCGAGGGGCTAGACATTTGTGAAGCCATGTACGACGGTGATGGTGCTGATCCCAATGCACAGAGTAAATTGGATTATTCAAAAACCTTTGCCTTCAAAGATTTCCAATTGGTCAGAGATCCTTTCGAGTACGAATATTCGTCGGTAGATAATTACAGAGGTAGAAATGTGCAACCAAAGCAGGACTATTTTACCTTATTTGATTTTTCTGCGAAGTGGGATCCTGTGCCAACTATGCTCACCCAAAACCACACCCGAACAGTTAAGGGTTTTATGGGCCAAACGACCGCCTACCGCAAGCAATACCTCAAATCTGATGTGTTAATTTTAGGAGAAAATAAACCCGCAAAGGAAGTGCGATACATCCACGGCACACACGGCGAAGGGACTTGGAGTTTTTATGGAGGGCACGACCCTGAAGATTACCGACACTACGTAGAAGATCCCGAAACGGATTTAAATTTGCATCCCAACTCTCCTGGCTACCGGTTGATTTTAAATAATGTGTTGTTCCCTGCGGCGAAAAAGAAGAAGAAGAAAACGTAGTGGAAGAACTAGGTATCAATGATGAAGGACTAATAAAAAACGTGTTAGGATAGTAGCTCTCTTAACACGTTTTTTTATTGTTATAAAATGGAGAAGAAGATGATGGTATTTGGTTTTAATTTTGATAACTCTCTTCAAGAGTTATAGTAATTTTTTCTATATTTCCCATCATTCCATGATATACATCTCTCAGGCAGGCTCGAAAATTTGGAGTGGCTTCTTGTTTGAAGATATTATAAATCCAAGATATTCTTTCGTGATTGATGACCTCCAATTCCCCAATGCAAGGCACAAGTTCATCTCTCGAAATTTTAGTGAAGCGAATAGGCTCATTTAGGTTGCTCCTAAAAATATGCGTATTCAGCATGTTTTTACCTACTCATTAATTAATTAAGGAAAATATGACTTCGGTCACTTTCAATACTTAACCACCCACTTTCACAATATTCTTAGGCCAAGGATCGGGAAACTCAGCGCCATTTTGCCATCGTTGGATTTCATCTTCGGTAAGAAAACAAGATTTGAGGGCATCGGTAAAACGATCCACTTGGGCCTTGTCTCCAATGACGGTAAGGTGGCAATGGCGATCACCAAATCGCCCAGATTCTTTGGCTAATCTCTTTTTGAGTTCTTCTATTTCGAATTCAAGCAGACTACTATTTTCTTCTTCAACGATTCCAGAACGCCAGTACCCGATTAGTTCCAAGTTGATACTACCTGCAGCCTGATTCCACAGAAGGGAAATCTTATCTCTAGTAGAAAGCCAGAAAAATCCCTTACTTCGATAAATGCGCTGGTCTAAATATTTGTGGCATATTTCCCACAGTCGTTGGGGATGAAAAGGGCGATCATCTCTGATGACTCTAGTAGCCATATTATAAGGGCGATCTCCAAAGGCCTCTGCTTCAAGTGCGGGTTTGAGTTCCTCGGTAAGTTGCGCTACTCTGTTATAATTGTATTCAGGCATAACTAGTACTTGTTCAATGGATAGCTTTCCGTACAAAATGGAAAGAATGTCAACGTAAGGATTGATGGGCTGGATTACTTTAGCAATATCCACGAGCTGATCTCGATTGATTCGATCTCCTTTGGTCAAAATGAGATGATTGCAAAACATAATTTGTTCTACGAATAGGTTGACCATGTCTCGCTTCTGACTTTGTAAATTATGCCGCATCAGAGGGATGAGTTGCTTTCCAAAATTGTAATCATGTGCCAGCATTAGGCTATCTACTAAGGCTAAGACCCCCGTAAGTTTAAAGCGTGTATCGGACTTAAAAAACTCTATCAATGGCATAGGGTGGCAACTTCCAGATGTCTCAATAATGATTAAGTCGGGTTGCTGACTGGCTAAAAGATTTTGGAGTGCTTCGGCGAGTTTTTCAATACCTTTTTTACTACTGAGGACACACGAGTGAATAGATTGAAAAATGCCACTGTTGTTTTCGACAATATCAGTATTGGCGATCAATTCACCATCTACATCTAACTCGCTCATGTCATTGACCACCGCACATACTGCTAAATTATTCTTTTTAGATTGGGTAAGTAGGTTTCTAAAAAGCGTGGTTTTACCCGAGCCAAGAAATCCATTAAGGATGACAATGGGGATTCTATCAGAGGAATCTTTTGATTTTTGTGGAGAAGTATTCACACGTAGCTATATTTATTTTATGATCCCTAAAATTAGTCTTTATCTCCAACATTATTGGATTTTTTGTTTGGTGTAGTTCAGAAACCTACTTGGGAGGGTTCAGTTCTGGTTAAGAAATTACTACCTTCAAAAGTAGATTTAAGTTCATTGAAAATACTAAGTTGATGTTTCCGAGTAGTGGAAACAAACCCAAGAATGCGAGCATATAATTGCGCCCCCCTTACGGTTCTGAAAGAGCCCGCAATTTTCTGTTTGGTTTTAGCAGGACGAATATCTCTTTCAGCTTGATTATTG
>JBCCJE010000489.1:0-4873 GCA_039027925.1 Bacteroidota bacterium | reverse complement strand
GAAAAAATTACCTTTACTCCTAATTGCGCTCTTTATAACTAGCCTTACCATTTTTGCACAAACACAACTGATTCAAATGACTGCCCCTACTGATGGTAGTAATGCCAATGTGGCGTTGATAAGTGCCGACGGAAGTACCGTTGAAGACTTAATCAATCTGGAATACATTCCGAATAAAATCTCTGTGGATGATACCAATGATAAAATTTATTGGTTAGATGGCTCCAACTTAAAAATTCAGCGAAGTAATCTGGATGGTTCGGATATCGAAGATATTATAGTTGATCTCGAAATGTCGGGTGATCCGTCCGGTGAGACCTTTGAATTACAAGTTGTGCCTTCGACTAACCAAATATTTTGGATGACCAATGCACAAATTTTTTCAGCAGACTTGGACGGCACTAATGTCACTACCAACTTATCGGCAGCTAATCTAGCTGGATTTTTAGTGGATGATGATGGTCAAAGTTTTTGGTATCTAATACGAGACCCCGCTACTTTTGCCAGTACACTTTATAAATATGACATTCCGCAACAGACTAATAGTACTTTACAAACTGACCTCACTTACAACTCAACTTTTGCCAAACTAGGTGGAAATTTATTTTGGAGATCCACCGACGGCATCGAAAAGACTGATCTTGATGGTGCCAATGCAGAGCTAGTAGTTAGTGCGAGTTTGGTTTTTTTTGATATTCTACCCGCTACCTCAGAATTGATTTGGTTGGATGGACAGGGATTTAAAAAAGCGAATACCTCGGACTACACGGTATCAGAAATTTTGACTGAGGCTATAACGGATGTTGCTGACTTAGCTACTAGTGCTAGCAATGGGACTTTTTATTTTTCCAGAAGACAAAATAGAAAAAGGATTCAATCTTTGGATGCTGCCACGGGAGATCAGGAGACTGTTGTTCTGGCTTCCATCGGATTAGTTACGGATGCTCAAATGGACTTAAAAGAGCAAATCGTTTATTGCTCGGATATTAGCGGGTACGTTTTTAAATTGGATTTGACGACGGGTACGAGCGAAGATATTTACACTACGCCTAATGGCATTTTTGGTCTTGCCTATTCTTCCGAACACGAAAAATTATTAATTCAAGAAAGGACTGCCCAAAACTCCAGCTATTTGATCTTGACGGATACCGATGGAAATTTTGAATATCAACAGAATCTCTCAGCTATTACCTTTTCGATGGGCTTCTGGGATACCGCTCAAAAATTTTATTGGAAAAGCATGTCGGGAATAAATGTCTCAGATTTTACGGGGACAGATATGACGACTATTACCAATAATCTATCAAATATTTTCATTAGTGATTTGGCATTTGACGAAGTGAACGAAAAAATTTATTACATGGGACAATCTGATATTTATACATCCGATATGGATGGTACAAATGTAGCAACCATCATATCGAACTTGTTCATACCATTACAAATAGCGGTTGATCCGTACGAGGGATATCTGTATTACGCAACATTTAGCCCACCGCTAAGTACTGCATTTTATAGAGCAAATTTGGACGGTACAGATGCCGAACTGATCTACACGAGTGCGTTCGCAACGCTTCAAATGTCAATTGCTTTGGATGTTCCTACCAGCTCAAAAGAGATAGTTACTCCAGAAGCATTTGGAGTTAAGGTATTTCCTAACCCAGTTATTAAGGGAGCGGCCATTCAGGTTCAGCTTGATGAATTAGAGCCTACTACAATTCGAGTGTACAATAATATTGGGCGTTTGATTCAGGAGTATCAGGTCAATAACACAACTGCCCATATCTCCACCGAAGATTTAGATCAAGGATTTTATATCATGGAATTGGAACAAAAAGGAACTCGAACGACCAAACCATTTATAGTATCTCCATAAGTTTATTTTATCATTCCGTAACTGCTTAGCACCATGCTTTGAGAACTTCGTGGGATAGCAAATAAGTAAAGCAAAAGTTCTTAAAGCCAACAAACGCTCCATAATTTGGCTTTAAGAACACCTACATTCCCGCTTTCTCAACCCACGAGGTTCTCAAAGTATGGTGCTAAGTAGTTACATCTTTCCTAAAAATCCCTAGTTTGTGCCAAGGTTGTACCTTAGTGAAAAAACATACCGAGGTATCACCTTGGCACTAACTAAATTTTTTAAAAAAATGGAATTCAAATTTTGTCCTATTTGTAAAAGCGACCTTGGATTAGGCGATAGCGGATACGTAGCTTGCAAAAGTCCTGATTGTCGTTTCGTACATTACGAAAATCCCACTCCCGTCGTAGCAGCAGTCATTGAATACAAAGACGGAAATATATTGTTAGCACACAATGCCAAGTGGCCACCCAAAATCTTTGCCTTGGTAACTGGCTTTTTGGAAAAACACGAACATCCCGAAGTGGCAGTACTCAGAGAAGTAAAAGAAGAGGTAGGATTGGACGCAGAAATCAGGGGATTCTTGGGGCACTACACTTTTAAACGATTGAACCAACTCATCATCGCTTACCACGTGTACGCAGATGGTGAAGTCATACTGGAAGATCCCGAAATAGATGAAGTGAAAATTTTACCTTTCGCCAAAGTAAAAACTTGGCCGACTGGAACAGGAGAGGCTTTAAAAAAATTCTTAGAAAGCAGGGGATATACTCCAGAGGTCGTTTCTTTTCGATGATGGGAAATTTCGAACCCTCTCCCTCTCACTGCCCCAATATCTCCGACATTCTAATCAAATCTTTATTCGGAGATTTCAATTTAGTGATGGCATCTTCAAAAGGCGTATATTTTATTTTTCCATTGACAACTCCGACGGCTACATTTTTTTGTCCCTTCAGTAATCCCTCCACGGCGTGGAAGCCCATTCTGCTCGCCAGCACCCGATCTTGACTACTCGGCGAACCACCTCTTTGCAAATGACCGATGATGGTGACTTTGGTGTCGTAGTAATCAAACTTTTCGTTGACTTGCTGAGCGAGTTCCGCAGCCCCCCCATTTTGGTTGCCTTCCGCTACGATGACTAGGCTAAAGAGCTTTTTTCGTTTCGCTCCTTTTTTCAATTTTGAGATCAGCGCATCAATACTAATTTCTGTTTCGGGAATCATAATGACCGCCGAGCCACTCGATATACCCGTGTTCAGAGCAATGTATCCAGCTTGTCTGCCCATCACCTCCACGAAAAATAACCGATTGTGAGAGTCGGCAGTATCCCTAATTCTATCTACTGCTTCCACGGCAGTATTGACGGCCGTATCAAATCCGATGGTAAAATCAGTTCCAAAAATATCATTATCAATCGTACCCGGAATACCGATGAACGGAATGTCGTGTTCCTCCGAAAAAATCTTAGCTCCCGTAAAAGTACCGTCTCCACCTATCGCTACGCAGGCATCTATATCATTAGCTTGCAAATTCTCGAAAGCGTGTTTTCTACCTTCGGGTGTTCGGAATGCTTCCGAGCGGGCAGTCTTCAAGACTGTACCTCCGCGGTGTAGGATATTGCCCACGTCGCTAGTTTCTAGGCGTTTGATATCTCCGTTAATCATACCTTGGTATCCGCGAATGATACCGTACACGTGTAAGTTATGATAAGTTGCTGTTCTGACTACAGCCCGAACGGCGGCATTCATTCCCGGCGCATCTCCTCCCGAAGTAAAAACTGCAATTCTTTTGATGTCTCCCATAAAGCGGTTTTCGAATTCTTAATTAAATAATTATACGTATGCTCTCCCCGAGATCTCGGGACAGGCATCCTCTTATTCTTTTCGGTGAAACTCCACCAAGCTATCAATTGGTTTTTGGAGTACGTTGCCTAATTTTAAATCATACTTGGTCAAAGCTACTTTCAAGCTATCCTCAAAATGAAAGGCAATAGACCCCACAAAATGAATGGGTAATTTTGATACCCCTTTGTACTTTAGTACGTGCCTAGTCAAAAACTCATCAAAGCATTTTAATACGATTTGTTGAACGTAAGGATGCGATTGGCGCTCAGATAAAAACTTAGAAAAGGAAGCCAAATACACATTTGGAGTAGGATGGCTATAAGTTTTGTTGAGGATTTCTCGCTTGCCGTCAGGACAAAATAGTTTAAAAGCTGCAATGATGTCCTTTGGCATTTCACGGTAAAAATAACTGCGTAACAATTCTTTTCCGAGGTGTAATCCACTCCCTTCGTCCCCGATCCACGATCCTAGACTAGCCACGTTATCCGTTATTTTCGAACCATCGTACAAACAAGAATTAGAGCCAGTACCCAAGATGCACACCACACCCGCCTCTGTTCCACACGCTGCTCTCGCACACGCAATCAAATCGTGACCGACCTTAATGTCAGCATTTGGAAAAAATCCCAGTAATCCTTTTTTAATAATATCACATCTGTAAACATCAGAACAGCCCGCCCCGTAAAAATAAATTTCCTGAATTTTTTCTCTTTCCAATCCTTCTTCAAAATCTTCGAACAAAGCAGCCGTAATCGCCTCCGAATCCCAAAAATAAGGATTAAACCCCCTCGTGCTTTCGGTGGAAACATTACCATCGGTGGAGAGTAATTTCCAGTCTGTTTTAGTAGAACCGCTGTCGGCGATGAATACCATTTTGATTGATTTAGCTGTCGTTTTTTGTAAGTGGGTTTTGCCACTAAGGCACAAAGCCGCTAAGTTTTTTATTTTATTTTTTCTAAAAATCCTTCGTGGCTTGGTGACTTCGTAACAAAAAACAAAGTAGCCACTAAGTTTTTTATAGTTCTTCAAAAAAAATCTTTGTGGCTTAGTGACTTCGTGGCAAAGAAAATCCTTCGTGACCTGGTGACTTCGTAGCAAAAAACAAAGTAGCCACTAAGGCACAAAGCCGCTAAGTTTTTTATTTTATTTTTTCTAAAAATCCTTCGTG
>JBCCJE010000488.1:0-4883 GCA_039027925.1 Bacteroidota bacterium | reverse complement strand
GCGGCCAGGAGGTCGCCGCGGGCGAGGTCGAGCCGACGCTGTTCCTGGCGATGGACCCGGGTGAAAAATTACGGGGTAAACGGGAAGTTACCCCGTAAATTCCCGTTACGGGGAAAATTAAATATCAACTATTCGAATAAACTTTTCTAAACCTATCCCCCATCTCCCAAGACAAACGAATCCAGAAACTTATCAATTTTTAGATTGAAGGCTTTCTCTTTGAGGGTGATGACTTGTACGGAATAGTATCTATTTTCTACTAGATAGGCTTTGGTCTTGATGGTTGCTTGCCCTTCGTTATACACTACGCGCCACAATCTTCCGGGGAAATCTCTTTTACTGATTTCGGTGGTGTAGCTCAATTCGCCTTCGACACTTTCTACGGCAGTAGCTACCGTCGCTTGAAAAAAATCATTGACTAACTCGGTACTGTCGGAATGAACGGTATAGTCGGGATAATCACAATAGCTAATCATGTACACCAAATTATCCGTCTCTTTTTCTTCGGGCTGATAGAGGTACGTGATGTATTTTAACTCCCCAATGTCCGTTTTGATGGGATTTTCTTTTTTGGTAAATGTCCCCGGTGCGAGTACCGAAAACTTCCCCTCGTAAGATTGGAATACCTCCCATTGCTGCGAAAACCCAACAAAGGCAATAGTTAACGTAAAGATCAAAGTCAACGTAATTTTTTTCATAGTGTAAAAAAATGGTTGGTGATACATTTAAAGTTTCACAAAAACAAAATCATTTTTTGAAACGAAAGGATCATCACGTTTGGTTTGTTTCTCCAATAAAACAATCAGCGATGCAAGTGTAAAAAACCATTTAAAATCCTATTTTTGCGGCTGAAAACGATCAGTAGTTTTTTTGGAGAAAATCAAACCAATTCATATGCAAATCACCGAACCACAAGTGACCGTCGAAACGGCAAAAAACTTAGGACTCACCGCAGCGGAATTCGAAAAAATTAAAGACATCATGGGGCGTACGCCCAACTTTACGGAACTGAGTATTTACTCCGTAATGTGGTCTGAGCATTGCAGCTACAAAAATTCTATTCGGCTTTTGAAAACCCTACCGAGAGATGGGGCACGATTGCTAGTGGGTGCTGGTGAAGAGAATGCGGGGCTGGTGGACATCGGAGATGGATTGGGATGTGCCTTCAAGATTGAATCGCATAATCATCCCTCCGCCATCGAACCCTACCAAGGGGCAGCTACGGGCGTGGGCGGTATTCATCGTGATATTTTTACGATGGGCGCAAGACCAATCGCCTCTTTAAACTCCCTACGCTTCGGAAACATTGAGCGAGCGCACACCCGTCATTTGGTCAAAGGCGTCGTTGCGGGAATAGGTGATTACGGTAATTGTTTCGGCGTACCCGTCGTTGGTGGAGAAGTTTATTTTAATGATTGTTACAATCAAAATATACTCGTCAATGCTATGTCCGTTGGGATTGTCAAAGCGGGAGATACCTGTTCGGCAATTGCCGACGGCCCCGGTAATCCCGTATTTATCGTGGGTTCGAGAACTGGAAAAGATGGTATCCACGGTGCTACTTTTGCGTCGGCGGATTTGACGGAAGATTCAGCCGATGACTTACCCGCCGTTCAGGTAGGAGATCCTTTTCAAGAAAAACTATTGTTGGAAGCCTCTCTGGAAGCGATCCAAACGGGCGCAGTAGTGGGTATGCAGGACATGGGCGCAGCGGGCATTACTTGCTCTACTTCGGAGATGAGCGCAAAAAGTGGTACGGGGATGAAAATTCACTTGGACAAAGTCCCCACCCGCCAAGCTAATATGAAACCCTTTGAGATTTTACTAAGCGAAAGCCAAGAGCGTATGTTGATCGTGGGCGAAAAAGGGAAAGATCATTTGTTATTTGAAGTATTTGACAAATGGGATTTACAATGTGAATTGATAGGCGAAGTGACGGATACGGGCAGGTTAGAGTTTTTTGAAAATGGCGAAAAAATAGCGGATGTCAATGCGGATTCCTTAGTCCTCGGAGGAGGTGCGCCCGTCTATGTCCGAGAAACCGCCGAGCCGAAATACTTAGCTAAAATTAAAGATTTCGACATCAATAACATTGAACTACCTACCGACTTTGTAGCTACCGCAAAAAAGGTTTTTAGTGCGCCCAATATCGTTTCCAAAAGATGGGTATATGAGCAATACGACTCAATGGTAAGAACCAACAGCATGAGCACCAACCAACCTTCCGACGCTGCCCTTGTCAGGGTAAAAGGAACGAATAAAGCGCTGGCTGTCACTACCGATTGTAACTCTGCTTACGTATATGCTGATCCTTACGTGGGAGCGATGATTGCAGTATCGGAAGCGGCAAGAAATATTTCTTGTTCGGGAGGCGTGCCCGTAGCGATTACCAATTGTTTGAATTTTGGTAATCCGTATAATCCAGAAGTTTACTGGCAGTTCGAAAAAGCGATCAAAGGAATGGGTGATGCTTGTCGAAAATTCGATACGCCAGTTACGGGCGGAAATGTTAGTTTTTACAATCAATCGCAAATCCAAGATCGGGTAGAACCAGTTTTCCCCACCCCAACAATTGGAATGCTAGGGGTGTTAGATAATTACAACAATCAAATGACGTTAGGATTTCAAACTGAAGGCGATTTGATTTTTTTACTGGGCGTAGCGCAAAATGATTTGGGGAGTTCGGAGTACCTGAGAACCGTTCACGAAGTGCAACATTCGCCCGTTCCCCACTTTGATTTGGAGGAAGAATTTGAATTGCAAAAAGGGGTGCAAGCACTCATTGGTGAAAGATTAGTGGTGTCGGCGCACGACGTTTCCGACGGAGGATTGTTTGTAACTTTGGTAGAGAGTGGGATGGTCAATCAACTGGGCTTTACGGTAAATACAGATGCTAACTTTCGAAAAGACGCTTACCTGTTCGGTGAAAGTCAAAGCAGAATCGTAGTGACGATAAAACCTCAAGGTGAAAAGGACTTCCTTGACTTTTTGGAAAAACATCATATTTCCCATACTCAACTTGGAAAAGTTTTTGGAGACAATATTATGATAGATGACGAAGATTACGGAAAAATCTCCGATTGGAAAACGATATACGATAATACTTTAGGAGAAAAACTCGAAGAATAGAATTTTACAAAAATTAACAACAGTATTTTTTTAAAAAATTTACTTTATAAAATGTGCCTTATGAACATCAGAAAAATAATTTCATTGCTGGGTCTTTTAATGATCGCCTTGGTGTTTGTCCAATGTGAAGAATCTGCTAAAACTGACAAGACCAGTGTAGCCAATACCAACGCTACTGCCGAAGTTAAAAAAGTGAGTAATGCTGTTTCGCCAAATAATGGCAATAATGTGAACATTACTGGAAGCAACATCAAAGGAAATATTGCCAACGCAGCCAACCTCACTGTCTTTATTGACCAATCAGGATTGGATAACTCCAATCGGGTGGTCGGCAAAGGAGCAATTGACGGATCGGGTAATTTTAATGTCGGCATCTCCGAAGGGTTGAGCATGGGGATTTACAGATTTAGAGTAGGTGCCCAAAAGAATTATTTGGTATTTGCTGGCAACGAAAAAGAGGTTACGGTCAAGGCAGACTTAAATCAAATTAACGGCTTCGACGTAAGTGTTTCGGGATCGGATGCCTCGGCGGAGTTTTATAGTATCATGCAGGGTTTTGTATCCAATCGTCCTTCGCAGGAAGAAGCCAGAAATAAATTGATAAATGCAAAAAGTCCCTTGGTAAGTATGTGGGGAGCGCAGTTATTATTCCCAGCCAACGGCGGTATCCCAGCCGCACAGGAGAAACTCATCATCCAGAAACAGGCATTGCAAAAACTTCAATCCACAGCCCCGCAGGAAACCATTACCAAAAGTTTGTCCCAACAAGTTTCGGTTCTGGATGCTCAGTTGCAAGCACAACTGGCTAGCCAAAAAGTCAAAGTTGGCGAACCCGCCCCCGACATCACCCTAAAAAGTCCCGACGGTAAAATCTTTTCTTTATCCCAACTAAAAGGAAAGGTTGTTTTGTTGGACTTTTGGGCAAGCTGGTGCGGTCCTTGTAGAAGGGAAAATCCAAACGTAGTGAAAACTTACAAGCAATATAACAAGAAAGGTTTTGAAGTATTCAGTGTGTCTTTGGATGGAATAAACCCTAAACTAAGACCTAGATTGAAAACTCAAGAGCAAATAGATCAGCAGATGACCGCTGCCAAAAATAAATGGGTACAAGCCATTGACAAGGATCAGTTGATGTGGCCCTACCACGTGAGCGACTTACAACACTGGGGATCGCCCGCTGCTAAGTCCTACGGTGTTTCGTCCATTCCTAAAACTTTCTTGATCGGAAGAGATGGAAAAATTGCGGCCATCAATCCAAGAGGGGCAGCGCTAGAACCCGCTTTGAAAAAATTATTATAATTGTAATTTATCCAAAAGAAAGTCCCGAATTTTCAATGATGAAAATTCGGGACTTTTTTATTTCTCTTTGAAGTTAAGTCAAAGAGTATATCTAATTTTTTCTGTATCGCCTATCCATTTTTTTGGTTTCACCAGGCGATTTTCTGTACTTGATTTCCTTTTCAAAAGCGATTCCCCAGAATGCTGGTCTTTCAATATCAGAAGCGATGTATTCATTAGGATACTGGAAATTTGCAATAAAGAAATTTTTATTAAAACTATACGTAACTGTAGTTCCACTATCTAACAAAACTGTTACTACTAAAAAATAATCATACTAGAAGGAATTTTTCTAATTTTCTCCAGAGGTTTCGGGACAAGCATTTTCAATTAAAAAAACCCCTAGTAGCTCATCTTCACGATCTTCTCCGCATCGTCGGGCGTCAGTTTTTTATGTTCTCCAAATCCCATCCATT
>JBCCJE010000487.1:0-4887 GCA_039027925.1 Bacteroidota bacterium | reverse complement strand
TTGAATTGTACCAAAATACACCAAACCCATTCAAAGCGGAAACTTTGATTGGCTTCAACGTACCCGAAGCGGGAGAAGTAACGGTGAAGATCTTTGATGTATCTGGTAGAATATTGCGAATGATGGAAATGGACGCAGCGAAAGGTTACAACTCTGTAAATATCAACAGAGCAGAACTAGACGCTACGGGCGTACTGTACTACCAAGTAGAGACGGCTACCGAGACAGCCACTAAGAAGATGATTATTGTGGACTAATCTTCGGATTAGAAATCAAAATTATCTGATTAAGATAAGCTCACAGTAAATTATTGAAAATTGGTGAATACTAAGGTATTCACCAACTTTTCAATAAAAAGAAAAAATCGGCTTCACCGCCGATATAAGAATGCTTTAAAATCGGTTTTTGGGATGGCCTCTCTCCACGTTTAGGAGGGGGGCTTTTTTTATTTTTTCCCAAAACGCTCATGTGTTTCACTTTTTCAAAAATTATTTTTGGATTTCCCACTCTTTCTTGTGCGCTTTTAACCTCTAAAATTGTCACTACTTATATTTTATAAATAGCTAATGTGTCTTAATGATTCCTACCAACAATAGCTTCTTATCCAACAAAAGTCTAATATTTCATAAATAGCCAGTCACACTTCTCCTCTTTTTTAGCATAATAAAAAACTATGATTTCCTTCTTTTACCATTGAAAATTTGATGTGACATACAATGTTACGTGGATTTTCTCCAAAACAGTTTTAAAAAAGTAGTCTTTAGTAACAATGGTTTTCCTAAGGAAAACTAACTGAGAAAGGAGTTGGAGTTTTCCAATTTCAAAGCAATATTATCCAATAACCGTATTTTAAACTAAAGCACTTTAAACTATGAACATTGTAACTGTCCCAAAACCGTTACGGGAAAAACCTGTATGTGTCCCAATTCCCTTTTTCTTTAGAAATAGGTTTTCCCGATTTGTAAAGTTTACCACATTAATTGCGCTATTATGTTTTTTCTGTATTCCAAAAGGAATAGCTCAATGTCTAGGATCAGGATCATTGGCGTGCAACGGAGGAGTAAATATTTCGGTGGATGAATCATGTAAAGTGAGTATCAATCCATCCCAAGTATTGACCAATTTTTCGTCGCTCCCCCAATCTTGTCAAGATTCTTTTCAAGTTTTTGTCACGAATGAAAATGATGTATTTATAGCGCAAGGTCCGGTGGTCGTTCTTGATCTTTCCATTTTCAATCCTAATGTGGGTATAGGTGATTCTTTGAAGATTACCGTATTCAAAGATACTATTGGTGGTACATTTCAAAATAATGAACCTAACTGTTGGGGAGGAGCAAGATTGGAAGATAAGTTAGCTCCCGAGATTTTGAATTGCAATGATGTGACTATTTATTGCAATGAAAATCTTGAGAATATTCAAGGTGGAGCGATTCCACTTATCTCCGTTACGGATAATTGTACTAACCCAAATAACATTACACTTACGCTAGCTGATAGCGTACTCACTACCAATACTTGCACTCAAAATCCCTATGTGAAAGCCACGTTGGTAAAACAATGGATTGCTTCTGATCCATCTGGTAATACGGATACTTGTACACAGACGATAACGATACTGAGATTGCCTGTTGACAATGTTATTATCGAATCTCCGTCAGATACTGTGCTGAGTTGTAATGTGACTAATCCACCAGATACTTCTGCCGCTCAACTTGGGTATCCAATTATGATCTTTGATAATTTTGGAAACTTAGATACCATCGAATTGAATCCTGCAAATTTGACGGGACTGTGTAGCGATATAAAAATTTTCTACGAGGACATCACCTTTCAAGGAGGTAACTTTTGCGGAGGAGAGGAAAAATTTATAAGAACATTCAAGGTATTCGATTGCTGCGATAATTCATTCGTTGACACGGTTTTACAAACTGTAGAAATCAAAGATATGACTGCGCCAGTCTTGAATTGTCCTGCTGATTTGACCGTTGGCACTACCTCGAATTCCTGTGGAGGAAATGTGATTTTATCACCAGTAGCCATCACGGATAATTGTAGCAATGCTAATTTTAATGTCTCTATCCAAACACCAGTTGGAACGCTAAACACTAACGGCGGCACGATTACCAATGTACCGCTCGGAACATACACCATCACTTACGAAGTAGAGGATGAATGCGGAAATATGAGTAGTTGTGATATAATGCTTACGGTCATTGACAACATTGTACCTACTGTGATATGCGATGAATTTACTGTTATTGCTCTGAATAATTTGGGGCAAGGCTTGATTCAGGCAGAAACCTTTGACGATGGTAGCACAGATAACTGCGGCATCGCTAGTTACGAAGCTAGAAGGATGACCTCCGATTGTAGTGCCGAGACACCTTTTGCTCCCATTGTTCCTTTTACTTGTTGTGATGTGGGGGACACTATCATGGTAGAACTAAAGATAACCGATGAAGCGGGGAATATGAATTTTTGTATGGTGGAGGTAGAAGTTCAAGATAAGTTAGATCCCATAATTATTTGTCCGAGTGACAAAACCATTGAATGTGGAACAGATACCTCGGCGGCAACTCTAGGAATAGCCATTGGTACTGATAATTGTGGCATTGCAACCATCGAATCTGATGACATAGGAAATCTGGATTTAGTGTGTGGAACGGGAGTCTTTCAAAGGGTATGGACGGTAACTGATGTAAATGATTTGACCACATCTTGCATTCAGACTATTACTATTGTAAATAGTGATCCCTATTCGGGAGACTCTGATCCGACTGATGTAGATGATATTATCTGGCCGGCTGATGTGTTGGGAAATGATGCGCTACCCTGTATTGATTATCAAAGTGATCCATCCATAGCTAATCCTAGCAATACTGGATTCCCAACCTTGATCGGAGTCAACGAAGATTGTAGCGATGTAGCCAATCCGTTTTTTGAAGACTTTGTTTTTGCGGTAAATGGTGGTAATTGCACAGATGGAAAAATTCTAAGAAAGTGGACAGTAGTGGATTGGTGTCAGGTAGGTAATAATCAAGATATTTCGCAACCTGGCCCGGGCGTGTGGATTCACACGCAGAAAATTATGATTTCCGACGAGGATGCACCAGAGTTTGTGGATATTCCGACTGATCTAACTGTAAATGTAGATAATACTTGTAATGCCGCTGTGAACCTCCAGGCACCAGCCATTGTGGATTGTAATCCGAACGCTACGGTAAGTATCACGCATGATTTAGGAGGAAACGGATTTGGCGTTTTTAATGTGGGGTTAGGAAATTATCAAGTGGTGTACCTCCTCGATGATGGATGTGGAAACACCGCTACGGATACGATCAACATCTCGGTCGAAGATGACATAGCACCCACGCCAGTATGCAACGCTGTATCGTCCACATTGATGGAAGAACTAGACGGTAGCGGGAGTCTGACCTTACCTGCTACTGCTTTCATAAGTTCATCAGCGGTAGATAATTGTACTGGCAATGCAAATTTAGAATACTTCGTTGTGCTGAATATACTTAATGATCTAAATAATCCACCAACAAGTAGTGAAGTAACCTTTGGGTGTAGTAATGTTGGGCCGAGTGCCCTTTCGGATGTAGCCGTGTGGGCATGTGATACATTAGGGAATTGTAGTTTTTGTGTAGTAGAAGTGGAGATTAACGATCCGTCGGGCGTGTGTACCTCTAATGCTAGCGCAGACATTGCGGGAGTCATTGAAAAAGAAATTGGGGACGGGATTGAAGAGGTAGAGGTGTATATTAATAATGGTCAGTACATGGAAATGACCAATTCGTCTGGTTATTTTAATATTCCCAATTTGCAAAGTAATAGTAGTTACAGCGTAAAACCCCAAAAGACGGATAATGCAAGAAATGGGATCACGACGCTGGATATAGTTTTGGTGCGGAAACACATTTTGGGGATCGAACTCTTGGATTCGCCCTACAAAATTATTGCATCGGATGTAAACGGATCAGGCGATGTGACAGCTTTGGATTTGGTACATATTCGAAATTTAATTTTACTAAATACCAATAAATTTCCAAACGGAACCCCCTCCTGGAAATTTGTTGATGCTAACTACGTTTTTTCGAATCCTAGTGATCCGTTGTCTGTGGTATTTCCAGAAGAGGTAAATATCCAGAACTTATCCACCAACGTTACGGAGTTAGATTTTGTAGCCGTAAAAATGGGCGATGTATCTGGCAATGCAATACCTAATCTTTTGAGTAGTGAAACAAGAAATTACGCTGGGCAGCTCAACTTTATGACAACCAATAAGACGGTAAAAAAGGGAGAGGTCGTCAAGCTATCATTCCAAACAGACTCAGAAAAAATGAATGATCTGATGGCGTGGCAATATACCCTTTCGTTTGATGTTGACGCTCTGGAGTTAGTAAGTTTTAACAAGAGGGAAAATGTGCATTTTAGTACGGCGAATGTAGGAAGTGGATCAATCACACTGTGCTGGAACGATTACGGAAATGTATTGTTAAAAGATAAACTTTTGTGGTTCGAAATACAGTTCATAGCAAAGGATGACATTAGCGTAAAAAATGCACTTTCTATCAATTCGAAGTTCACTCCCGCCATTGGATATAATTTGAATTACGAAGAAATAGAGATCAATCTAAACTTTAAGGAAGAAAATACACTAGCGCAAAAAGACGAATTTATACTATTTGGCAATACACCGAATCCATTTACTGAGACAACATTGATTAATTTTTACAGTCCAAAAAAAGAAACTATAGAAATAACCGTATATGATATGACTGGTAAATTATTAAAGGCATACGAGACATCTGCTTCAAAAGGTAAGCAAAGTTTTTTGATAAGGAGAGAAGACTTTATGACGTCAGGGTTGATATATTACCA
>JBCCJE010000486.1:0-4888 GCA_039027925.1 Bacteroidota bacterium | reverse complement strand
TTGAAAACTTGTGTGATGTTTGATATTTTTTCACTACATGTTTTTTTTATAAAAACTAGCTAATGATTTTTTCAAATTTCTTTTGGCTCTGAACATCAACGACTCCACCGATGACAAACTGGTCTGCATGATAGCGGTTATCTCTTGATAACTCAACCCTTCTATCTTGTGCAGCGTGAACGCAACTCGTTGATTTTCGGGAAGTTGATCTATGTGTTGAAACAGTACTTTCGATCTTTCTTTATTTTCTAACAATACTCCTGGATGGTCAAAATCATACGCTTTGATTCGATCCGCATTTTCGTGCATCCCGATTAATGATTGAAAAAAAGATAGTCGTTTTTGTCGTTTTCTAGCTCGAATGTGTTCCAAACACTTGGTAGTCGTAATCCTATAAATCCAAGTGGACAATTTTGACTCTCCTCTAAACTGACCGATGCTTCTGAATACTTCGATAAATACTTCCTGAACAATATCTTCGGCATCGTGCCGATTTGGAACAAACCCCAAACAAGTGTTCAATACCTTCTCTTGAAAAGTATCCACGAGTGCTCTGAAGGCATTTTCGTTACCTTTTTTTAGCTGCGGTATAATTTGAGTTTCGTTCATACAAGTCGGAAAATCTGAGTCCGAAAAACTAATTCATTACAATAAGTGATTTTAAGATGATGAACTTAGCAAAAAACTTGCGGAAGAGTGGAGAATTATGCTTGCCCCGAAACCTCGGGGGATAATGGATTAAGAATTAGGGTTGTACAAAGTTTTTGAATTTAGATTTCATTTGTGTAAATGAATTGTTATCCTAGCCAGCCAGCAGGTGCCGTCCCTCTGGGACTTTTATGTTTTGTGAATCATTGTTATTATTTTGCCATTTTGAAAATGTACTATTATAATTCCTACTAATATGCTATTTTTCTTAATTTCTGAGAAAGGAAAAGTCCCAGAGGGACGAAATATCGGTAACTTTAGAAATAAGTTTACAAAACGTAAAAGTCCCAGAGGGACGGCACATATTTCCTATAAACTCTCTCATTTTCATTTGAGTAATTATCCCAAATTCCGTAGTTAGCCTCCAACATTTTTTGGAAATCTGTCAAATCCGACAACCAGAGCTATCTAACAATTGGTTTAATCAACCTCCTAATTTTTTATCTCTCCAAGATTGATATTCATGTAAAGTGTATGACTACATAGGTAACTTGAGCTAGTACCGACCCCGTTTGCCAAAATTGAACTTATCGCTAAAGGGAAAACCAAACTACGAAACTTTGCACAACACTAGTTGATAATTATGAATGACGCCTGCCCCGAAACCTCGGAGAATTTTCAATTTTCAATTAAAACTTCATATCATCCAAAAGCCATAAATCTAATTAAGATCAAAAGCACCTGCCTGTTGAGTGGAGGTTTCGGGCAAACTAAAGTCTGGAATCGCGCTGACCTGTGGTAAGCAAATGGTAAAAGTAGTGCCTTGGTTTTCCTCAGAGGTGACTTGAATACGTCCACCGTGATACTCCGCAATTTTTTTACAAATAGACAAGCCGATACCTGATCCCTGAAATTCATCTTGGTTGTGAAGTCGTGTGAACATTTCGAAGATGCGATCAAAGTACTGTTGGCTGATGCCTATCCCGTTATCTTGAATGTGTATTTGGTACTCCTCGTTGATGCTCGTACACGATATGCTGACGCTGGGTTGGTCGCTATGATTATACTTGATAGCATTCTCAACTAGATTTTGAAAAAGCAACAAAAGTTGAGATGGATGCCCTTGGATAGTTGGAAGAGGCTGGGAAGAGACCACAGCATTTTTATCCTTGATAAATCCTTTAATGTTATCTTTCACATTTAGAATGATCTCGTTGAGATCAACTTCTGCGGTGGAAAGATTTTCACCGTTGAGGCGTGAAAACTCCAAAATATCTTGAATGAGGTAATGCATTTGTTTCGCACTTTTTGAGGCAAAATCAATGTACTCTATTACCTCTTTATTTTCGCTCTGCTTCAGTTTTCTAGAGATGAGCGAAAGGAAGCTAGTGATATTTCGAAGTGGAGTTTTCAAATCGTGAGAAGCAATGTAGGCGAATTTTTCGAGTTCCTTATTGGCAGCTTCGAGCTTTGCATTTTGTTTTCCCAATTCCAGTTGCGCTTCTTCCAGTTTGGTGTTCTGTTGTTTTGAAGATTCGAGTAACTCATTGGTCTGCTTGCTGAACTTTCTATTCTCCGAAACGAAAGTGTAAGAAGCCAACGTAGTGCAAATCAGATTGGCGGCAAACATAAAATGATAAGAGCTACCATTTAAAATATGTTCGAGAGGTGATTCGTAAATTTGAAAGTAGAACTGACAAAGGACATAACAAAAGATGGTCAAAGCAATGAAAAATACGCTCGACTTAACTTGGTCAAAAAAGGTGATAACCATCACGATGATCGAAAAATAACCAAATTCCGCTCCTAAGCCTTTCCCTGCCAAGATATTGATGAGCGTAATCAAGACTATAAAGTTGGATAGAAAATAAATTTTTGAAGTTTGAAATTTTTGAGCGTAACTAAATGCAAACGTCGCTGTGAACAAAGTACCCATCACAAAACCAAGGATCGCTCCAGTCCAATCTTTATCAAAAATATCAATGATAAATCTCAGCCAGATAGCGAATGAAAATATTGCTACTATTCGATTGAGAAGAATAATCTGATTCTGCTGAGACAGGTTTAAATCTTCTGTGATGCCAATATTGGAGATAAAATGAATAGCTTTTTTCATAGCCTAATTTGGGTCAATATTTATGCCACGCAAAATAAATGGATACCCACATTGATACGTAAGATTTCAGAATAAGATTGGAGTATTTTTGTTAAAATTGAGGAAAGCATTTACGGATTGGGAAACAGTCAAATTCACCTCTCTAAACAAAAAAGTAGGCATCCAGAGAATTTTCGTGCAGGTAATCTGCGATAGCTACTTGACCTGTGGGCGAGGCAACCGAGATAATGATTTGTGGATTTTTGAAATTTTCGATTGTTGAAAAGTGCGCTACCAACTTATCGTAGATGTTTTTGCCATTTTTCTTTTCATTGTTGGAGACCCAATGAAAATCAATTCTTCTTTCTAATAATTTTTTAGCTAAAACTTTTCCTTTTTTTCCTGCCCCCCAAATCACGAGGGGACGACTTCGATCAAAATCTAATTCTAAAAAGTAGGGAAGTTTTAAATCAAAATAATTCGGATTAGCATAGTTAGGATCATTGCGGGAAGTACGTTCCGAGTGATCTCTCCAAAGGTGCAATACTTTTTTTGCACTTACGACTTGGAGGTTATTTTTATAAAATCGAAAACACAAATCGTAATCCTCTGGGTATTGTTGATGTTCAAATCCACCACACTTGATTACATCTGCTCGATAACACATCCAACACGGAGATGGAATCACACACTCTTTATAAATATCTTCAAAATTTCGATTTTCCAGAGAAAGGTTGTTTAACCATTGTTCGTACTTTTTATAACCATCTCTAAGTTGGGTTTCGGAGAAATATTTCACCAATCCAGTTGCTACGTGACCTTTTCCATTTTCTAGCAAAAGATTTTTTAAGGTTTCTAATTTTGTTTTTTCCATCAAATCATCAGCATCCATTCGAGTGATAAATGCTCCACTACTTTTTTCAAATGCTAACTTTAAGGCAGGGATAATTCCTTTTCCTTGATTTTGGAAAACTTTAATTTGATGAGGATATTTTGCGGCGTAAGTTTTTAAAATTTCGAAGGTATTATCTATTGAATGGTCGTCAATTGCAATCAATTCCCAATCTTGTTCGGTTTGATTTAGAATACTTTCTAGGCAGGCAGGAAGAAATTTGGCGGCATTGAAGCAGGGGAGAAGGATGGAGATTTTATTCATCTTAGCACGAAGATGTGTAAATAGTGTTTGAAATTATAATTTGTAAGTTAAAGAAAACAAAATTATCCGAGGCAGTACTGTCATACTCACATCTGCAATGACCGACTGCGTAAACATGGCTTCTCTTCTAATTCTGGTATTAAACAAGTTAGAAATTTTGATTTCAAAACCAAAAGGAGCACCTTCTTTTTGAAAAAATAAGCTAGCGTTTGCTATGCCATATCTTGAAGATGCACCAAAGTCATTTTTAAAAAAAGTACCTTCATAATCAAAGTTGAAAGTAAAGTCATTGAGAAAAGAGTAATCAATGAATGCGTAAAGTTCTTTTCTTTGGAAGGTTGATTTGCTTTCTTCTAATTGAAATTTTTGCAGCGTATGATTAAGTCCAATTTCTACGTTTGGATACCTTTTAAATTTGGTAGTTAATGAAATGCCATTTCGCAGATTGGTTTTTCGGGTCGGTAGTTCTTCAAGATTAATCAGTTGGTCAAACTTAGAAAAACGGATATTTGATTTCAATTTGACATTAACTTTCTTGATTCCTTTTCTAAAATTAGCATTCCAATTCCATTCTTCCATCGGAGTACTCACTAAGTTGGGTGAAGTGATTTGAAGAATACCTAACAAGATACTTTCATTTCTAATTCGTTGAGTTTTATGAATGTAGGTAAGTGAAGTATTAAAATCATAATTAGAAACCCAACTTGATTTTTTGTATCGAATTGAACCTTGATGAAATAGCTCATTTTCCAACAAAGCATTACCAACAAAAATAGCATTGAAATTTCTGAGATAAAACCGATCTGAGAAATAGGACACATCCGCAAAGTTAGTGGTGAGATGATAGTTCAGTTCTAGCTTCTCGGCTTTGTTGAATTTAAATTTAGTATTCCACCTAGGAAGGACGACGACTTTCCGTTTTGCAAGATCATTATTTTGATTAATTTTCCAAAAATAAAAATGAGGAGATAGTTCCAATCTAGTGGTTG
>JBCCJE010000485.1:0-4901 GCA_039027925.1 Bacteroidota bacterium | reverse complement strand
TTTAAAGCCTAAGAAATTACAGGGTAACGGGAAGTTACCCCGTAATAGGACTCTTTCCCCGTAACTTCCTGTTACGGGGAAAATTGGGAAAATTAAATGTCAACTACTTTTATGGATTTGATAAATTTGTGGAAGTGATAAAGTTTAAAACTTTAAAGCCTAAGAAATTACAGGGTAACGGGAAGTTACCCCGTAATAGGACTCTTTCCCCGTAACTTCCTGTTACGGGGAAAATTGGGAAAATTAAATGCCAACTACCTTTATGGATTTGATCAACTTGTGGAAGTGATAAAGTTTAAAACTTCAATAGCTTAAAAACAACTTCCTCACCTCCTTCCATTTTTAACCTGCCCAAGTACATACCCTTAGCAAGATGCTGCGATTCCTCAATGAGGAGGACTTGATTACCCGTGGGTAGTGACGCAGTCGTTTTCTCAAATAATTTTGCGCCGTGAATATCATACAATTCAATCCTCACACTTTGAGACTCGGGCACATCAATAGTCAATTTGAAAAAATCATCAAAAGGATTGGGATGTACCGTCACCTTGGGATGAGACTTCGGATGATTGGTACTCGTAGTGGTTTCCTCCCGTTTACCTTTTAGAAAAACGGGCGTTCCATCAAGTAGAATTTCCGAAGGATTCATCAGGGCAACTGCCGCCGTTTCGGAAAAATCCCATGCTCGTTTTTCCACCACATCGTATTTGAAGGCAGTAGGAAACGAAAATACTGCGGACGCATTTTCAGATTGATCGGTAGCTGTTTTTGCCCACAGCACAAAGAGTGTATCCTGCTGTTGATCGTTGACAAAAGCACCTCCTCGGATGGTCGGTGGAAGGTTGAGGGCAGCGGTAAGGGTTGCGTCGTATTTGCTCCCCCAAAGCATCTTCGTAGTCGTTCGGCAACCGATACCCGATGGATTGGGGGTAACATCGTAGGGTTGTTGGTCAGATATTTTTTTATAAAGTCCCGACATCTCTAGCCAGCTTTCCGCCGCATCAAAATCATTTTGATCTGCGAGTTGGTAGAGCGCAATCTGTCGAATATCTTTTTGGTAGCCGCCTACTTGAATTTTCATGGCGTAGTTCCGAGCAGCAGCATCCGAACCAATCCAATCTGAAAATGCCTTACGGGGAACTGTCGTTTCCGTAAGAATGAATAATTTTTTGGGATAGGTTTGTCCATCGTAGCCGTAGTCTAACAATACATTTTCAAATCCATCTTTCAAATTCAAAGCACCATCCAAGGCAGCGTCGGAGTGCCTGTCGTAGACAAATCCATTGATGCTGTTATCCCAAAATTTCATACTGCCGTTCAGGTGAGGATAGACATGATAGCTAAGTACATCGAAGTAGGCACCACCTCGCAGCGGGTACTCGCTCGATACCGTACCTCCATCGGGATTATCGGTAAATCGGAGTAGCACATCCAAAAAACTCTCGTAACCGATGCCTCCCACGGTGACAAAGGCCTCGGGGTCAACCGACTTGATCACCTCGTAGCTGATGCGCAACAATCGGATGTAGTGAAATACGGGGGCTTGAATTTTGATAAAACAAGGATCGGGTACATTATCGTACCAATTGCCCGCCATCCCCTTGGGCATCCATCCGGTACCCGAATTATCCAAATCGGGTTCGTTCCAAATTTCCCAAAATTTCACGTGATCCTTGTACAAGGAAACAGTTTTATAAATGTAGAGGGCAGCGTAGTTGTCATCATTCACGGGAGTTCCATTTTCACCGTTGTCCCAGATGGGTTCGTACATATTGGCAAACAAAACGGAGGTAGTCCCCGAGCAGTAAGAAATTGGGTCTTTGTGGTCGTCGGTCGGTGCTTCCAAAAAAACGGTATTATCCAAAACTCCCACGTAAGTGTAATGTTGGAAAGCATCTACCCGAATATCGTATCCCCAATAATCTAGAAAATTTTCGGGTAACGGTACTCGAAAAGAATTAACGCCCACGCCTTTTACTTGCAGGTCAGTATTGCCCGCCGCAATGTCAGCGAGCTTTTGGTCAGACCATTGGTTGCCATTAAAATTGGGATTGACGCTCAGGCGAAAAGGGGTTTCATAGGTAGGCACTACGTCGTTAGCCGTAAAGTTAGGTTGTGAAAAAACAAGGTGTGATAGGAAAATAAAACAGAAGGTGTAAAGTATTTTCCGCATGGTGTTGATGTTGTTACATGAATAAAAATTTTGACGAAGATAAGTTGGGTTTGACGTAATTTTTAGAATCCAAAATATTTAATTTTTTATAATATCTATTTTTGAATATAAGCGGCTGCGTTGAAATAGTGAACTCCGAATTTACAACTTGTTTGTACCAATGCTTCATTAAATCCATCCCAAACCCTAGGTTTTCCCTTGATAATTCCTCATTTTTGCAGACTTTAAATATTCTTATTCGAAATTTTTTAAGATTTAAAAACGAAATCAAAATGCTAAAACTCTTAAAACTCTCCACTACTCTATTTTGCTTGATCGGAATTTTTAGTTGTAGCTCCGAACCCGATAAAAATGTAAATGTAAGTATCAACGTAGCGGAAAATGCCCCCTCGGCCGCCGAAGGTTTTAACCTCGAACAATTTCACAGATTACTCATCGAAGAAGGAGAATCAGAAGCACAATGGGATGTGCAGTTCCTTTCTGATCTCGTCAACCGAGAAGATATTAACAACTTGGACTTGAATCAAAATGGTTATGTGGATACCATCTTGGTAGAGCCATTTGATGACGGTGAGATCAAAGGCTTTCAGTTATATACTAAGGTAATCAATCGGCCAGGCACTCAAAATGACGAAGAACAAACTATCGCTACCGTCATGGTGGAGCAAGAAGGCGATAAGGGTAGCTTGACCGTAAGTGGCAACGAAAACGTATATGGCCATCATCATCATTATCACAGCAGCGGCATCGGCAATTTCTTTTTGATGTACTGGCTTTTTTCTCCACGGATGATGTATGGCTCGGCTTACTACGGCACTTACCGATCAGGATATGCACCCAGAAGACAAGCCAGTACGGCGGCTTACCAAAACAAAATCAATAATCGAAATGCTAGCTACACCGGCAACAAAGCGCCAACGGCTACCCGACCTTCTACGGTAAAACAAGCAGCTACTCAACAAAAAACTGCGGCCAAGGGTATCAAATCAAAGCTGAATAATCCGACAAGTTCGCAGCGTTCTTTCCGTGCGCAATCCCAAGCTAAAAGTAGAAGTGCTGCTTCTGGTTTTGGAAAAAAATCAACTGGAACGAGAAGTAATTCTTACGGCGGACGTACGCGGAGTAGTGGGGGGAAGTAGGCAATGTTTAATGGCAATGACAATATTCAATGACAATGACAATGGCAATATTCAATGACAATGACAATGACAATGACAATAGCAATATTCAATGGCAATGACAATATTCAATGGCAATACTCAATAACAAATGGATAAAAAAGAAATAAAAGTAGGTCAGCCTACTCCCGATAGTTGGCAGCTTACGAACGAAGAAAGGCTGAATTTTCAGGCGTTGTACATTTTGTATTTGATGACGGAAGACAAGGTGAAGTTTCCCAATTTTCTTACGGGTCATCTAAGATTTGCGCAGGATACCATCGAATTTTTGGAGGCAAAAAAACTAATTCGTCAACAAGAGGAAGTGACCGAAGGTAGAAAAGTGCTGGGTGTTAAAATTGAAAAGTCCGACGTGAATTGGTTTTACGAACCTACTCCCGAAGCTAGAAATATTGTGGCGCAGCATCGGAAGCGATTCCGAACATTTTTGACATTTTATGATGTTTATGCCCACGTTGACCCCGAAGCGGGTGAGTTTGCCTTTAGTAAAATGAAAAAAATTTTACTAAAAGATGGAGGTGCCAAAGCGTGGGAAGCCTACAAAAACCAAGATCGGTGGGTGGACTATCGAGTACCCGTAGCGGTGTACAAAGGAATTGATCCTAGGGAATTTATCTTTTTTTCCTTTATGGAGGAAGGACGATTTATTCCTACCAAGGAAGATCAAGAACACGTATGGGCCAAAAATCTTTTTGTGGGAAATATTTGGGAAGAACTGAATGAGGTCATGGAGTCCGCCCCGAGATGGGAAGACCAAGGCGATGCAGAAAATCCTGCCAAGGAAATTATGGAAACGATCATTGTACAAGGTGCTGAGGTACTGCGGCAACAAAGGAAAAAACTTAAAAAGTTTATCAAAAAACAGGATAGCATCATTGGGCTACAAGATGAACTAGAAGCGGCGGGCAGCCACCACACGGATGAGGATGAGGACGACTATGATGATTACTACCACGATCCCGTGTATTATCACGGGCATTACTACACGCCGCTAGCTGACCCTTTTTTCTGGGTGACGGCAGCCATCATTTTGTAAACGCAAAAGAGGAGCATGATTATCAAAGATATTTCGTACAAAAAATTACAACTGGCGCTACTAGAAGGTTCGGTAGATTTATCCCATCTTTCTATTTTTCAAAAATCTTATAACAAGATACCTACATTGGGGCTGAGCATTTACGCTGGTATCATCGGAACCAGTCATTTTGTACAAATCCAGCAGGATACGGGGAATACCTTTACCGAGATTTTTGCCTGTGATGCTTTGGAAAATAACCAACACCAACCATTGCTTTTTTCGTCTATTAAAAAAATACAACAACCCGTTCGGATCGAGCATTCTTGGTTGGATTACCATTTTGAATTTTCCCGTAAAAGCTATGTTACAACTTCTCAATGGGTGACGGAATGGTCAAAAAAAATTCAACAAACCCAACCGCTGACTTATCTCGAATATCATTTTGATTTGAAAAATTACGCCTTACCTTCTTCCAAGACAGTCTTAGCAATCCGCCGAACGACCGAAGGAATACTCATCCAAACCATCCACG
>JBCCJE010000484.1:0-4908 GCA_039027925.1 Bacteroidota bacterium | reverse complement strand
TGAGATTACTCCCAATTGAAAAATGCTACATTATTTCTATCTTGTTTTTTCAAAACATACGCAAACAATGCCCGAGAAAACATCCAAAAAGGAAGTCCACCAGCCCGACGACCGCCTCTTTAAAATAGTGATGAGAAAAAAGGAAGGGGCTGCTGAATACCTAAAATCGCACTATCCCGAACTAGCAGAATTGTTAGATTTAGAGACGCTGACCATACAACCCGAAAAAGAATATATTCCTGATTTTAGATCGTTCGATTCTGATATTTCTTACAAATGCCAATTTAAGAACAGCGACCAAAAAGTCAATATCAACTTTATTTGGGAAAACAAATCCAACCCCGAAAGCTACGTTTCTATACAGTTAGGACTTTATTTATTTTTGCGATATTACGATATGGTAAAAGGTAAAGACAAAAAGTTAGAACCTATCATTCCCCTAATTTTTTATAATGGAAAAGAAGATTGGATTCCCAAACGAGTAGCTGAATTATTTGAGGATCATCCATTTTTTGATTTTTTTCAGTCGTATTTACCTGACTATAATTTTCATTTTACCAACATCGGAAAAGTACCCGAGTCAGAGTTACTGAAGATCGAAATGGCATTTTTTAAAAGTGCCATGATCGCAATGGCCAACAAGCACAACTATAATTTGCTTGTCCAAAAACTTTCCATTATTTTTGATTTGGATGACAACGACAACGTTATTTCGATAACTAAATACGTTTTAGGAATTTACGAAAGATTACCCGAACAGGTGAAAAAAGATGTTGCACAACTTGATTACAAAACTAAATCTAAAATTATGAGTACACTTGAAATGTTAATGGAAGAAGGTAGAGCAGAAGGTGAAATCAAAGGCGAGAAAAAAGGTAAGATCATAGGTAGAGAAGAGGGAATAGACTTAGTATTAAATGTAGCTGAACTGTTGCGAGAGGATAAAAGCGTAAAGCAAATCGCAACGATACTTGGAATAGAAGAAAAGGATGTGCTAGAAATAAAGACCCGCCTGAGAATGTAAGACCTCAAGCCTTTTGCAAAAAAGCAATTAAAAGCTGCAAATTCTAGTGAAGTAGAATTTGCAGCTTTTGTCATTTTATGGATTAGATTATTTTTTCAAATTGAGATTCCTCTCCACCTAAAAAATCCTGCATTCTTTCTATCTTGTTTTTCTAAAACATACATAAATAATGTCCGAGAAAACATCCAAAAAGGAAGTCCATCAGCCTGACGACCGCCTCTTTAAAGTAGTGATGAGAAAAAAGGAAGGGGCTGCCGAATACCTAAAAACGCACTATCCCGAACTAGCAGAATTGTTGGATCTGGAGACGCTGACCATACAACCCGAAAAAGAATATATTCCTGATTTTAGATCGTTCGATTCTGATATTGCTTACAAATGCCAATTTAAGAACAGCGATCAAAAAGTTAATATCAACTTTATTTGGGAAAATAAATCTCAACCTGAGAGCCACGTTTCCATACAGTTGGGACTCTATTTGTTTTTACGATACTACGATATGGTGAAAGGTAAAGACAAAAAGTTAGAACCTATCATACCTCTGATTTTTTATAATGGAAAAGACGATTGGGTTCCCAAACGGGTAGGTGAATTGTTTGAGGATCATCCATTTTTCGATTTTTTTCAGTCGTATTTACCTGACTACAATTTTCATTTTACCGACGTCGGAAAAGTACCCGAGTCAGAGTTATTGAAGATCGAAATGGCGTTTTTTAAAAGTGCCATGATCGCGATGGCCAACAAGCACAACTATAATTTGCTTGTCCAAAAACTTTCCATTATTTTTGATTTGGATGACAACGACAACGTTGTTTCGATAAGTAAATACGTTTTCGGAATTTACGAAAGATTACCCGAACAGGTAAAAAAAGATGTTGCACAACTGGATTACAAAACTAAATCTAAAATTATGAGTACACTTGAAATGTTAATGGCAGAAGGTGAAATCAAAGGCGAAATCAAAGGTAGAGAAGAGGGCATAGACTTAGTATTAAATGTAGCTGAACTGTTGCGAGAAGGTAAAGGCGTAAAGCAAATCGCAACGACACTCGGAATAGAAGAAAAAGTTGTACTAGAAATAAAAAATCGCCTAAAAATGTAAAACCTTACGCCTTTTGCAAAAGAGGAATTAAAAGCTGCAAATTCTAATGAAGTAGAGTTTGCAGCTTTTTCATTTTATCGGTTAGATTAATTTTTCAACCCTATACTGCTTTTTACCCTAGGTTCCCGTAAATAGTTCGCCACTTCCCCCAACGCACAAAAAATATAGAGGTATTATTAAATTTACGTCGCAAAATTTTAGCTTTGGGCAGCAGGTGGTGTCAGCCTTGAATATGTTGACATTACCCTTTATCCAGAAGATTCTTTCAACTCCAATGCAGCAAGGGAAAAAAATATATTTTGCCTCCGACTTTCACTTAGGTGTCCAAGGAAAATTAACCAGTAAAGAACGCGAGAAAAAAATAGTCAGATGGTTGGATACCATTCGGTGGGATGCTGCCGAAATTTATTTGGTCGGTGATGTATTTGATTTTTGGTTTGAGTACACTACGGTGGTGCCCAAGGGTTACGTGCGTCTATTTGGAAAACTCGCCGAACTGAGAGATCAGGGTATCCCTATCTTTTTTTTTATTGGTAACCACGATATGTGGATGTTTCGATATTTCGAAACGGAGTTCGGTATCCCCATCATTCGCCACCCAATCGTAAAGAAAATCAACGGTAAAACATTTTTTATCGGACACGGTGACGGTCTTGGTCCAGGTGATTACGGGTACAAGATTTTAAAAAAAGTATTTTCGAATAGAATATGTCAATGGCTTTTCGAAAGGCTTCACCCCAACTTCGGAGTAGGACTAGCTAACTTTTGGTCGCAGAAAAGTAGGAAAGTTAGTCCCGCCGCTTTGAGTTGGCTAGGCGATGACCAAGAGTGGCTGCTCACCTACTGTCAAAAAAAATTAGATGAAATAGCTCCAGATTATTTCATTTTTGGACATCGCCATTTGCCCATAGATTATACGCTAAAAAATGGTACGAGTCGTTATATCAATATTGGAGAGTGGCTGTACGTTTGTTCCTATGCCGTTTTTGATGGAGAAAATATTACAGTAGAATTTTTTGAAAATGAAAATGGGAAGGTTTACAAAAGGTGAGTGAATAATTTTTGTTTTGAAGAGAGCGCAGAGTAATTTAATAATTATGAGTAACTACTTAGCCACACGCTTTGAGAACTCCGTGAGATGGGAAAGTGGGAATGCGAGCGTTCTTAAAGCCAAATTATGGAGCTTTCGTTGGCTTTAAGAACTTTTGCTTTACTTATTTGCTATCCCGCGAAGTTCTCAAAGCATGAGGCTAGGTAATTACAATTATGATAAATTTTAAGTGATGAATAATACTTTTTTTTTGCAGATATTTTTTTCAAAAAAAACTGAGGCTCAGTATGTTTTTAGTTTTAAAAATAAAGTGCAGTTCTTAGTGTTCGCTGTGCTTCATTTATCATTCTTCGTTTTGTTTAGCTGCTCGGCCCAATCCAATCCTCCCGCTGATACTTCTGCTTACCAATTGGTAGATACCATCAAAGTCAATGCGCGCCTCATCGCTGCGGACAAACTTCAACAACTCTACGTAGTCACTAAAAAAAACGAAGTTATCAAATACGATGCGGAGGGCAATGAGCTATTTCGATATACCAATAATACGCTCGGAGAATTGACCCACATAGATGCTACCAATCCATTCAGCGTATTGCTTTACTATCCCGATTACATGATGGTTTATACACTAGATCGAACGCTAAACAAAACAGGGGAATTTAATTTATTTGATTTGGATTTGACAGTAGTACAGACAGTAGCACTCTCCAACGATAATAATGTGTGGCTCTACGATGACGTTTTTTACAAAATAAAAAAAGTCAATAGAAACGGCGATGTGTTACGGGAAAGTGCCAATTTGCTCAATCAATTAGACATCAGCTTAACGCCTAACTTTATTCTGGAAAGAGAAAATTGGCTCTACGTCAACGATGTTAAATTGGGCGTTTTGGTATTTGACATTTACGGTCAATATTCAAGAACGATTACTCTGAAGGACCTGCTCCGATTTCAGATTTTAGGTAGCCAACTCATCTATCAGGAAGGGCAAGAGTTAAAATCTTTTCACCTCCAATCACTCCAAACGAAAATTATAGACCTCCCCGAAAACGTCGCATCCGAAGATCAAGTAATCATTAAGAAAAATAAATTATTTGTTAGAAAAAAAGATAGGGTAGAGATTTATAAATATTAAGCGACCATGCTACACGGTCATAATATCTTTTTCTTTTACCTCCACGAGTTGATTGATCTTATCGCCGTAGCCATTGACCATTTTTTGGATTTCATCCTCTCTCCGCTTGCCTTCATCTTCGGGGTATCCGTCTTTTACCTCTTTTTTTACCGTATCCAAAATTGTTTTACGCGCATTCCTGACGCTCACTTTAGCATCTTCGCCTAGTGCTTTGGCTTGTTTTACGAACTGCTTTCTGCGCTCCTCGGTCAACGGTGGAATATTGATAATTATCATTTCCCCATTGTTTTGGGGAGTCAATCCTAAGTTAGCCTGAAAGATGGCTTTTTCTATGGTCGGTATCATTGATTTTTCCCAAGGATCAATGGTCAAGGTTTTTCCGTCCGAAGCCCCTACGTTGGCCACTTGATTTAGTGGAGTTTGGGAGCCGTAGTAATCCACTCGGATACTACTGAGCATACTAGGAGAAGCCTTGCCCGTTCTGATTTTTGATAATTCTTTAGCTAGGTGATCTACTGCGCCGTCCATATTTTCCTTGGCGATCTCTATTCCCATTTCGATTATTTCTGACATTCTAATAATTTTTTGATTTCAGT
>JBCCJE010000483.1:0-4910 GCA_039027925.1 Bacteroidota bacterium | reverse complement strand
CTCCTTGATTTAAAGTATATCCATCTCCATCCAAACAATTATTATCATATACTTCTCCTGGGTAGTTTAGGCTATCCCCCCTTTCCATTATCTGGTGTGAAGCATCTGCGACGTAACAACCATTAGTATAAAATAATAAATTACCTAATGGATCAGATATACTTGCATTCATCTGGTTAAAATTCATATCGTTTTCTATAAATTCAAATGCTACGATGTCTTCGTTAAAATTTATTATCGTCCCCTCACCGCTTGCGTTTTGATAATAGTTGGCATCATACCCTCTGAGCCACACGTAGTCTCTTTTATGCCCTTCCTGAGCAAAAAGGTTACAATTAAAGAATATCATAAAAAAACACAGGTAGTAAAACTTCATCTATATTTTATTTAGAAAAGACCCACCCATTGTATTGATGAGTAGGTCTCTAGGTTTAGGTTAATTAGTTTCCTGTTACAATAATCTTTCTATTCAATAATCTATGTTCTCCTCTCATTACGGAGCAAGTATATACACCTGTCGGTAGATGCTCTACATCAAATTGTACTTTAATTGTATTTCCTGAGATAGATTCTGTCCGTACAACTTGACCTAAAGTATTTACTAAATTGATCGTCAAATCAGTATTGGCAAGGAGTAGTTCCTTAGCTATTTCGATATTTACGAATTGGCTGGTAGGATTAGGATACACTAATAGTTTATATGACGCCCCCTCGTTTGCGCGTCGTTGCCTTTGTTCATCATCTCCACAGATCAGCATATCATCGTATTCTTTATCATTAAACGGAATCAGCAATGCCCTGGCTTTAAACACAGCATCCCCACCACTCCAAGGACACTGGTCGGCAATAGACTGCAAGGTATTTATCGTCTTGGGTTCAAGTTCTAGCTCTTCTTGGGTAAAATACTCTAGATAAATCTGATTAACTATTTTTTCATTATCCTGATAAATTTTGGTGGGCGTTATGTTTTCATTTTGAAAAGCCAACCAGTCTATTTCGCTTTTTAAGTCAGTGCTAACTTGAGTCATGATTCCGTTGCTTAAGTTTTGTACAGTACGTAATTCTCCTAGCAATCCTACTTTTTCGATAACTAAGTTTTCGTATTCGGCAGTACTGATATTGGTTTGAAAGGACGCATCTATTTGTCGTATCGCCTGTAGGATCGTCTCCATTTGCGTACGGTAAGTTTGTAGCTGATTAGCGTCATTATCAGAGAGTTGATAGCTATAATCAATCCCCGCTTCTATTTCGTACAGGTCTCCGAGTAAAGATTGCTCTTGTTGGTTGACAAAACTCTGCATGACGTTATTACCATCCATCACTTCGGGTGTCTGCCGAAGTCTTCGGTAAAGATGTTGCTTAGCTGTCCAGTTAAGGCCTTCGCTGTATCCGTCCGTTACCAAAATTTCTCCACCGGCTATCTTAGTTTCAGACTGGTGGGGAGGCTCGGTCAAAAAATTATATGGACTCCCTACACCTAGCGGACAATTATTGGTATTATCGACATCACAAACGAAAGCATTATTAGTTTCTTGATCAAACCAAACGTACCCGGGTTCATTAGGAGTATCATAAGCGGGCATAAACTCAGCTGCTCCCCCTGTGGATATATTTTCGTTTACCTTAAATATAGATTCTTGAATTATTTGATCTGTCCCTAGATGCACCGCACCAAAAACATCATTATTAGGTGTATCGTTAGTGGAGTTGTTGGTTAGCCAGCGGTTACCGTGATGGAGCGGGTTAAAAGAGGTATTCCCCTGATCTCCAATCCAACCATTTCCGTTATCATTACCATTTGATCCAAATTGTCCTACGAGTAAGCTATTAAAGTCCTTAGAGTGTTCGTTCCCCATTAAGTACAGTGGAGTACAGAATCCCCACGCATTAATACCAAAGCGATTATGGCTGATGTCATTACATCTTATTAGGTTATTACTGGCTCCGACTACTCGAATCCCAGTAGAAAGTCGGTAGTCAGAGTTTGGTTCATCTACGCTGCCATCTGTGTTGGTGGATACCAAGGCATTTCCGTTGATCTCGTTACATCTAATAATATTCGCAGAACTTGCTTCGAAGAACATTCCTCGGTATTCATTGTACTGTTCACCCATATTTATGGTATTCGCATTAAATTCGTTTTGATAAGAAGCATTGAACCAAACGGCATTTTTTCCTTCGAAGAGTTCAATATAGTTAGACCGCATTTCGATATCATCTACAAAACCTCCTCTGATTGCGGTACCCCTTACATTATTTATTGGGGGTTGGTTCATCCAGATAAAGTTACCTGAAACAAGGCAGAAGTGTGTAAATTTATTATTGAATAGATTGATACCGTAATCTCTAGCTTCTATCCAGTTACCCGATAGGTTGAGTACTTGGTAATTATTATGATTAATGGCTTCTATGCCGGTCAGTACGTTTTGCATTTTATTATTAGAAACAAGAGCATTGATGCTGACCACCTTAATTCCCAAATCACAGTTTTCAAAAGCGGGGGAGTCACTTGCACCACCTCCCAAACCATCAAGATCTGCTATACTAAAAAGATCAGGGGATGATGAAGCGTATATTGCTACTCCACTTACTTTAGGCACAAAAGGTGAGTTATGTATATCTTTAAAGGTAGCATTATCTACACTAAATGTAGAATTATTGCCCACTATTCCATTTACCATATTGTTGAATTGATTAACTCCATAAATACCTCCGTCTAAGTTGACACCAGGTACATTTACTAGGGTAACCCCTGCATATGGTCTGCCAATATTTTTATACGGCGGTTTGAGTTCTCCTGTTCCTTCAAAGATATTATTGGCAAAGATATTCAACTGAGTGTTATCAAAAGTAGTGTAATCTCCGTTCAACCGAATACCGACGTAATTATCTCTAAATTTAGTAGATTGGACATTTAAGATGCCACCATCCTCTACTCTAATAGCAGATATACCATCTTCAATCAAAGCACTCGAAACACTTAGTGTAGCACCATGTTCTACTTTAATGCTCCCCCACATATCTGTACAGCCCAACACCTGCCTTTGTAGGACTAAAGTATTGCCTGACTTTACAACAATTTCGGCACCTTCCGACATAAATATGAAAGGCGCTGTTTGGGACTCTAGAACTGTACTGCCTCTTTTAAAACAGTAATCAGTATCTATCTCGAAAGTTCCATTTATATATAGTGTCTGAAACTGAGGTGAAGGAAAAGGATCGAATGAACAAGAGGATGGACCATCAATCAAAGTCTGGGCAGCAATGAGAGAAGAAAGAGAAGCGGGTGTTCCAGTACCATCAATTTGAACATGAGGAAGTCCAGTAGATAGGGCAAATTGATTTTGAGATGCTGACTGATTAGGAGGAACACCATTAACTACTGCATATCCTATGTGAAAATTATTTGGTAAAGCAATTCCTCTAAAGATAAAGGTCTTGGATTCACTTGGTTGAAAAACAATTGGGTTACTGATCGCTCCAGTAAAATTAGAAGCTACCGCAAATCCATTAGGTAATTCTGTAAAATCAAAATCACCGACGGTAAAAGATAATGTTATTACGTAGCTGGTATTCGTAAGCGTGTAATTAGTAACTTTTACTGTCATTTCTGTTTCAGTACATCCCATAATGAATGGAACCTCTTCCGTAGTTTCATCGACAGAGATAGTAACCTGAGCTACAGAAAAAACCATCTGGAAAAAGAAAAATAGAATAGCGATATAGCGTTTATTGAATACGTATGTACGTATCTGTGCAAAAAGAGAAAAGTTGTACATAACTATAGTTTTAGAGAGTGAAAAAATCAAAGCTGTAATTTTTGTGTATTATTTTTTTGTTGCACTAAAGTTAATAAAGAAAATGTATTAACCAAATAAATATACGAAATTTAACCTCAGCCCTATTTTCCCGTCTTGTCTAACTTTCTCCGATTTTAACTATTTTTACCCCGCACAATTTTTAAAGAAAAGCAAACAATTGATTATGGCAAATATTTTAGTAACTGGCTCAAATGGACAAGTAGGAACAGAACTACGACACCTTGCAAAACATTATCCCGATTTTCAATTGATTGGTATTGACGTGGAAGATTTGGATATTACCAATTCCAACGCAGTCTATGATTTTATCAACAAAAGGGAGTATCACTATATCATCAACTGCGCTGCCTACACGGCGGTAGATCAAGCGGAATCTGACGCAGAAATGGCTTATAAAGTCAACGCAGAAGGGGCGAAGAATATCGCTCAGGCGGCGGTGATTCGAAATGTTCAGATGATCCACCTTTCTACGGATTATGTTTATCACAATGGTTTGGAAAGACCTCTGTTGGAAACG
This sequence comes from Bacteroidota bacterium, assembly GCA_039027925.1. GTDB lineage: Bacteria > Bacteroidota > Bacteroidia > Chitinophagales > Saprospiraceae > CAJQQY01. The sequence continues at coordinate 572 of JBCCJE010000483.1, read as the reverse complement.
GATGCGACCAATCCACAAAGCGTGTACGCCACAACAAAATTGCAAGGCGATCAATTTGTACAATTGATGTTGCCTTCTAGTATGATTATTCGGACTTCGTGGGTGTATTCTTCCTTTGGACACAACTTTGTAAAAACAATGTTACGCCTGGGAAAAGAGCGAGAGGAATTAAAGGTGGTAGCTGACCAAATTGGAACACCTACCTACGCTCGTGATCTAGCCAAAGCGATACTGGATATTATCGCCTTGATGGAAAATGATGATTTGGTTAGCGGTGCGATGCAAGGTATTTATCATTACTCCAACGAAGGCACTACGCATTGGGCAGCCTTTGCAGAGGCTATTTTTAGATTGGAAAACATCAACTGTAAAGTGAATCCCATCACTACGGCGGAATACCCAACGCCTGCTAGTCGCCCACCGTATTCTTTGTTGGATAAAACTAAAATTAAAAATTCTTTTGGTTTGGAAATTCCACATTGGGAGGAAAGCCTAGCGCACTGCCTAGAACTACTGAGAGCAAGGAATATGGGGTAGGTTAATGAATAATTAAAAATGAATAATTAATAATT
>JBCCJE010000482.1:0-4915 GCA_039027925.1 Bacteroidota bacterium | reverse complement strand
ATCATCCCCTCTGGATCAATCGGCATTTTTTGGAACAAGCTGAATTTCGAAATGGAAAATTGGAAGTGGGAGATGCCGCCTTTTCGTCGCTTTACGTTGATGTTAAATATATGGACGTACGGGCGTTGCGTCGGATTTTAGCATTGGCAAAACAAGGTCTGCACGTCTGTTGGAAAAATGATCCTGACCAACCGGGAAAAGTGAAATCCAAAGATTTCGCAACCACGCTACAAGAACTCAAAGCCCTAAAAAATGTATCGGCTGATTTTGCAAAAACGGTTCAGCGAGCACCTTTGATTCAAGGGGATAGTATTCCCGAATATTGGTGTAGGGTAGCGGCGGACGGGACGCATTATTTATTTTTAGCCCAAATGAAATCTAAGCATTTGAAATATCCCATTTATTCGGGACAGTCCATCATGGAGGTATCTGATTTTAAAACAGTAACCTTACATATCAATGGGAAAAAAATCCAACAGCGATTGGAGTTCAAACCCTACCAATCTTTATTGTTAAAAATTTCACTAAATGGAGAAATGGAATATATGGATATTGCATTTGTTCCTAAAGAACCCATCGTAAGACCAAAAGAAAAACAACGAATGAATTTTTAAAAATAAGGTAGCTGTGTTGGGAAGAGAGGTGAGAGGAGGGAAGAGAGAAAAGAGAGTAGAGAAAGCTCAATTATTATTGCTAGAATTTTCTCCCTTTTCCCTCCTCTCTATTCTCTCCTCCCAAATAGCTGCAAAATAATCGAAGATAGATGCGACTTTTATTTTTTGTAATGGTATTGTTTTTTTCTACTTTAAGGGCTTTCTCGCAAGATTATGACATCGTTAGTTTTGGGGCAAAACCAGATGGGAAAACCCTCAATACTAAGGCTATTCAAAAAGCAATTGATGCCGCACATAGCAGCGGTGGCGGTAGAGTGGTAGTTCCCGTGGGAAAATTTGTAACGGGCAGTATTCGATTGAAGTCGAGAGTAGAGTTGCACGTCGAGCAAGATGGCGTACTGCTTGGGAGTACTGATCCTGCGCATTATTTTAAAATCAATAGATGGAAAGGATTGGTGATGGCTGACGGTGCAGATCATATTGCCATCACCGGAAAAGGCGAAATCAACGGCAGAGGGCGACAAGTGGCCTTAGCCATTGATAGTCTGTTTTACGCAGGAGAGATTGATAGTACTCAGTATAATTTTGTGGAGATGCGCCCCAAGTATTATCTCCGTCCCCAGTTGATTGAATTGGTAAGTTGTAAAAATATTAAAATCAAAAACATTACATTGAAAAATGCAGCCTGCTGGGTACAAACCTACGATAGATGTGTAAACATTGTTATGAACAACGTCACCACGATCAGCGATGCTTACTGGAATAATGATGGAATTGATATTCAGGACTGTAAAAATGTAAGGATCACCAACTGTTTTGTGGACTCCGCCGATGATGGTATTTGCCTGAAGTCACAGCGCGCCGACTATCTGTGTGATAGTATTTTCATTAGTAATTGCACGGTGCGATCTAGTGCGAGTGCCGTAAAATTTGGAACAGTATCCCACGGCGGATTTAAAAATATAGTGATTAAAAATATCAAAGTTTACGATACTTTCCGATCCGCCATTGCCATCGAGGTGGTAGATGGCGGTACGCTAGAAAATATATTGGTGGATAGCCTGACTGCCGTGAATACGGGCAACGCAATTTTTATTCGCTTGGGCGAACGCTCCAAGAAAAAATCCATGGGAATACTCCGAGACGTGACGCTCCGAAATATTAAAGTCGAAGTAGCTTTCGAACGACCAGATTATGCGTACGAAATTCGAGGGCCAGCGCTTCCGTATTTTCATAATATTTTTCCATCGTCCATTACGGGTATTCCCGGATTTCCAGTAAAAGATATCACTCTAGAAAATATTGAAATTATTTATCCCGGAAAAGGCAACAAGGGATTAGCTTATGCGCCGTTGTCAAGGCTCGATCAGGTACCCGAAAATGTGAATCACTATCCAGAATTTTCTATGTTTGGCGAATTACCAGCGTGGGGATTTTACATAAGACACGTAGATGGATTGACTATGAAAAATATCAAACTCCAGATTCAAGATCCAGATTATCGTCCCGCACTTATTTTTGATAAAACTCAACACCTCGAATTGGAGCACGTAGCGATAACGGGAGACGATAAAGATCAGCAAATAATTCTCCACAACACCAAAGATGTGAAATTGGATAAACAAGAAAATGTACGGAGGCGATAAGTTATTTTTAAAAATACGAAATGTACAGATTATTACTTTTTTTAATTGGTGGGGTATTGCTTTTTTCCCTCAATTGTAATGGACCACGGGATAGTTGGTCAACGCAAGGAGTGAACAAGCTAGTGGGTAAAGGTGGATTGATAACTACGAGGTTCGAGTCCTTCGAGGCATTTAAAGCAGTAGTGGACATCGAATACGCACAGGATCGGAAGTCATGGGTAAAGCTAAAACACCGCGTAGGCAACCAGGAGGTAGTGAGCATACTCGCAAAAGGAGTAAGCGAAAAAGACATCGTGGAGGCGAGGGATGGGAGTTTTTGGGATAAAGTTGGGTTGACGTTTAGATCGCCTTTTTTTGTGGCTCACCGCAAAGACTTACTACGGGCGTACGGTTTATCCAGGAGAAAACAATTAATTTTTGGTGAAGGGGACATTGCATTTTACGATCTAGCCGAGACCATGAAGGAAAATATCCACCCCGAAGACGTTGCGGTACTTACTGCCGCTGACCTCTCGGAAAAAGGATTTATCAATACTTTTAATCACATCAACGCTCAGGCACTGATGACCACTTTATTTTCGGAAGAGGTAGCCGACTTCATCGCCGATTCTCACGAGCGTAGAAATATGCCAGAGTTGATTTCTGGAAAATTTACGGAAGCACAAATCAAGGACATCGAAAATGGTCCAGTAGATAATTACGTGGACATCATCAATAATGAATGGGGGCAGGAGTTGGGAAAATGGCTAAAACAAAAATATCAAATCACGCCCCGTACCGAGTGGACACCTCACTTGTTGAGTAATTATTTGAATGATTTGCAGCGCCACTACAGTTGGGTTTTTCAAATAGGACTCAGTCCCTTTCGGAGCTCCGACCAAATTATAACAAGGTTTTCACATAAAATAAATAGGGTGAAAAAAAATACGGCTGGACTAGAATAATACTTCTTATTGCTTCTCCGCTTTTTCCAATATAAAATTACACCGTGTGGTTTTTTCTTCTACGAGTTGATACTCTTTTTGGATGGCTTCGGCACCTATCACTTTCCAATCGGTTAGTTTCTCCAACCAATTTTTTTCTATCACGCCCGCTTTGGTTACCTCTACGATGTCTGTGAAGTTAGCTTCCGTAAATGTAGTGTTATTCAGTACCGCCCAGCGCAGGTTGGCTTTTTCCAGATTAGTTTTATTACAATTGGCTTGCGACAAATCCGTGGCGAGTAAGTCCATTCCGTACAAGGAGGCTTCACTCAGTATCGCCCCGTTCATATTGCCCCATCTGAGTCGTGCTTCGTTGAGGCTGGCTCTTCTTAGTTGAGCAGCACTCAAATTAGCGTCATCCAAATCTGCATGATCCAAGTTGGCGTCGTTGAGTTCTGCCCAACTCATGTTGGCTCTTTTTAAATCTGCTTTCCGAAAAATAGCCTTATTCAAATTGGCTCCCCAGAAATTAGTACTCCGCAAATCCGTTCCCACCAATCTGGTTTCGCTCAAATTCGCATCCCGAAAATCTGCTGCTCTTAAATCCATCCCACTCAAATCTTTTCCACTCAAATCCGTACCTCGAAGATCAGCTCCGAGAAATGAAATGCTTTTTTTGATCTTACGGAAAGTCGTCGTATCCAAGTCCAAAGTGACTAGCACCAACAGCAATTGCCCCCGCTCGGGACTCAACTTTTGAGCTGATAAGCTGTCACCCTCCCAGTAGGCGTAGGGCTGAAAAGAATGATTCAAAGCCACTAGCCTAGCTAAAGTACGATCCGTCAATGTATTGTTATCGGAACGATGGACTTCCTCCTCTATCTTTTCTGCTAGATTATTGATGAGGTGTGCAGCGTTGATTTTTCTAGCTGATTCAGTAAGATCAAATTGTGTTTTGATTGTTTTACTACGTGCGTCTGCTTTTTCTTTTTGCCATTTGTTTTGTTGAAAAAATAAATAGCTGCTGACAATTCCTCCCGTAAAAATAAACGCTGCAATCAATGCCCACAGGGTTAGGTAAGATTTTGTTGCTGGTTTTGCGTTTTTATTTTCACCCAACACTCCGAGTAAAAATTTATTTTTTTTCCAAATATTCAACCCCCAAAAAACGAGGGCAATAAAAGTCAAACAAGTAATGAATCCCAAAAAAAAGGAGAAGTCCGTATCCAAATAAGGAAACCGTAAATACCCTAACACCCAGCCAAGTATGCCACCCAACAGTATCGCTACGAGAAAATTTCTTTTCTTTTTCATCTCACAAATTTGGGAAATTATAATCAAAAAATTTTTGAAAAATTAGGTAGGGAGAGGTTTGAAGGGTTATAATTTTTGCTTTAAAGATATATTTTGTAATTGTGTTGTTGTAAAATCACCTTACGGATTCATCACGCTAAACATCTCTGCTTTTTTTGAGGTACATAACGGTATTTGTGCTCCTCAGGATTCGGTATCCAACCACATCGTTGGTGCTGTTGAACCGAGGGAATCTGAATATCGTTTAAGAAAAACTGTAAAGCACACCTAATCAGACTACTAAATGATTTGCCTATATTCTAAAATTAAACGGCTATATTCATGTCCATTGATAGAATTATTAATTATTAAAATTTTGACTTTTTAGTTAAATTTGACTAAAACTGATTATGGCGAAAGACTTTTATCACGAACAAGT
>JBCCJE010000481.1:0-4921 GCA_039027925.1 Bacteroidota bacterium | reverse complement strand
GTTGTTATTGCAGGTTCAACTTTAGATAAGAATAACGTAATATTAAAATTTGATAAGAATGGAATTTTCCTTTGGAAAGGAAGCCTACCAAATAGTTTACCTGTTTTGGATATTAAGTTAGCTAAAAATGGACATATTGCTGTGCTTCAAAATCCATTATTTGGTCCTCAAAAAAATGGAGTTCTTTCATTTTACGACGGCTTATCAGGAACTTTAATAAATGAAATATTGACTCCCAGATCAAGAAAAATTGCATCTTTTAATGGGAAAGAAGTAATATTTGGATTTAGAGGTCGAATTAGATATTACCCAAATATTAATAAGAATCTTAATTTCGATTCAATTGATTTATTGGGTGAAACTGACTCTTTTCTAATTAATTCTAAATTATCAAGTTCACCTTCCTCAGGTTATATCGCCGGTCTAGTTCAAAAATTACATTCTAAAGATACTTATCTTCTACTTTTTAAAATTAAGGATGAAAAATTAATATTAGAAAAAGAACTGAATATAGAAACATTTAAAAATCAAAATGATAAGGCGTTTCTAGTAAATTATATTCGAGTTAGTGATAAAGGAGAAGTTACTCTATTTGGATTTGAATCTAGCTATACATTTCAATAGATGATGATCATTTCTACGTACATAATTTTTAATACAAAAAAATCCTGGTCTTTAGGTCTCGATGCAATTATCGCTGGTATTATCCAAACAAGGAAATAATCCAGCACAAAAGAAGAACAATTGAAAAGTGAAAAAAGAGCTGCGGCTGGCGCGGCTCTTTCAAAGCGTGACACGTACTGTGGACACACACCAAAAATAAAACACTTGCTTAAAGCAAGTGTTTTGTTGGTTTAAAAAGAAATCGAAAATCGGAGTCCATTGTGGAGCAGGGATGCTGCATACTTCCAGCGTGCATTTTACTTAATTTATTGTAAATGGATCGCAGACTAGAACCTAGAGATTACTCATAATTTAGCAAATCTCCTCTTCATAAATTATAGTAGGGTTGTAGTAGGTTTTTTAGAAGTTCTGCTTCTGTAATTTTTTGTACTTTTGATGTGGTGACAAGTGGATTCATCATTTATATTTTAGCTCTTATAAAAATGATATTTTCTTGTCACTTCTTACAGCTTTTTGGTGTCAAATCGCAACTGTGCCCTAAAAGAAATGCAAACCATGAGTGATCCTATCCTATTGAGTCCCTCGGAATTGGCTCGGTACAGCAGACAGATGACCATCCCTGAATTTAATATTGCAGGACAAAAAAAATTAAAGGCGGCAAGAGTGCTCGTCGTCGGTGCGGGAGGATTGGGTAGTCCTTTGTTATTTTACTTAGTTGCTGCGGGCGTGGGTCACATTGGAATTGTGGACTTTGATGTAGTGGAGGAAAGCAATCTCCAAAGGCAAATTCTATTTAATGTGGATGATGTAGGAAAATCAAAAGCCGAAACGGCGCGCAGAAAACTTCAGAAACTGAATCCACACGTTAATATAAAGGTCTATAACACTACTTTTACAAGTAACAACGCCCTCAAAATTATCGAGGACTACGACGTGGTAGCCGATGGTTCTGACAATTTTCCTACTAGGTATTTGGTCAATGATGCCTGTGTCATAAGTGGAAAAGTAAACGTGTACGCTTCTATTTTTCGATTCGAAGGACAATTGTCTGTTTTCAATTATCCAAATAAAGATGGAACGCGAGGCCCTAACTATCGGGATTTATTTCCCACCCTTCCGCCCGTTGGTACAGTACCTAATTGCGCCGAAGGAGGAGTATTGGGCGTGCTTCCCGGTATCTTGGGTAGTATGCAAGCTAGTGAAGTCATCAAGGTAATCACGGGAGTTGGTGAGCCCTTGGCGGGACGATTATTTTTATTGGATGCTGCCAGTTTTACCACTAGAGTTTTAAAATTAAAAAATACTACGTCGGTGAAAATTACCGAATTAATTGATTACGAAAAATTCTGTGGAATCAATTCTCAACAAGAAATGAACATTCAAACGATAAGCGTCGCTGAACTGAAAAAGATGATGGATGCTAAGGAGGATTTTCAACTCATAGATGTGAGAGAACCTTACGAATATGACCTTGCTAGTCTTGGTGGAAAATTAATCCCGCTGTACACCCTTGACGACCACGTAGCGGAAATTTCGAAAAATAAAAAAGTTGTGATTCATTGTAAAACTGGGAAGCGAAGTATTATGGCTATCAAAAAATTACAACGCCTTTTCGCTTTTCAAAATCTGTACAATTTGGAAGGAGGCATTGCGGAATACCGCAAAAAGATAGATATGACTATTCCAATTTATTAGATGGAGGTTTTTTTACGAAAAGAAATTTGGGAATGATGGATAAAGAAAAATTTAACATACCGTAACTGCGATAAATTATTATCTTTAAGCGACCTTGAAAATAATGCCCCTCGCAACCGTTATTTACAAAATGACGTAATCACCAACATCTTTTCCTTTCAGGTGTTCACCATTTTAAAAAAAGACGATATGAAAAATTTAGCTTTACTTTTTTGTCTTTCCATTTTTATATTTGGTAGCTGTACCTCCTCGCGGAGTTCTTCCATTTTCACTTCTAAAAAATTCAGAAATAAAAAAATTGCAATCGTCCCTTTCGAAATTCACACGAGCGTAAAACAGTTGCCCAAAGGAGTCACCATCGCCATGCTCGAAAAAGCCGAAAGAAGGAAAGGTCTTATTATGCAAAGAGATTTGTACCGCTACTTACTGCGAGCTTCGGCTAAGGTGAAGCCATTTCGAAGAGCTAAATTTCAAGATGTGAACACGACCAATAAAATATTCAAGTCATTGGATATGGACTTAGAAAAAATTCATAAGACCTCCAAAACGGAACTTGCCAGACTACTGGGAGTCGATGCAATTATCTACGGCAATATTTATCAATTCAAACAAAAGCTACGAATACAAGGAGATGACTTTGTGAAATACGCTGGCGTAAATAATAAAATAGCTACGGTACTTTACGCTTACGATAAAAAGCGTGGGCAAATTCAATGGAAGTACGATAGCTCACAGTCGGGATTCCCTAGCGATTATGGCCCCGACGTAGCGAAAGGATTATTAAGAAAAGCTGCAAGAAACTTTCCAATGTAAATGTTGTGTTATAATACCATTCTATCATTGGTTCATTTTTACCTCCCCGTCTCAAAATCCAACGGGCAGTTCCAGTTGGTAATCAAGTTTATTTAAAATTGCCTACCGAAACTGCCCATTGCGATTTAGATTATTTTCCAAACATCCCTCCTATTCCACCAAGCAAATCTTTAGCCTGATCCATAGGAGAATCGTCGGATTTTTTGTCATCACCACCGCCAGTCAAACCACCAAGCATGCCTGCCGCTTTACCTAGCATACCACTAGCACCGCCTCCCATACCGAGTACTCCCATCAAGCTACCAGCGTCTATTTCGTTCGTATCGCCGTGATCTTGCATTTTGCCAGCAAGACTACCAATGATACTAGACATACCAGTACCCGCTGCGAGACCAGCAACCGATTCGGGAATACCCATGTTGGTCATTATTTTTTTCATAAACATGGACTTAATACTTCCGAAAATAGAGTTCTGCATCAAGTTACCACCGCCGCTGGTAGCGCTCTTGAACATATCGAGTATTCCGCCTACGTTGCCACTTTTCACCTCCGACATTACGCCTTCATTCAAGCTCTCCTTAGCAAAAGGAAGCATTCCCTTGGCTTGATCTAAAGAAATTCCTGCCTTACTAGCCATATCACTAGCAACGTTTCCACCGATTGATTCCATAATTTTGTCTAACATAATCTTTGTTAATTTTTAATGATTAAAAAAAAGGTTGTTGTATAAAAAAGCGCACACCAAGTGTGACGCACAAAAATAACTTTAGGGACACATTTTTTAAACGAATGCAATATTTTTTTGTAAATATTTTGTTGAGAAACCATTCCTTAACATTTATTCTTCCAGCAAGTCCTTGATGTAATCTTCTGCGAATCCTAATTTTTGCCCCACCTTATGGATGTATTCAATTTCCTTCTCGTGTGGCTCATTATCTCTTTTGTACAAAATCACCATATCATTGATGAGGGCATCATAGTGCACCTTTAAATTAATAATTTTTTACAAATCAACAATTCACTTTTCGCATTGAAAAAACAATAATCTTACAAATAAAATCGCAACATCAAAAACCATTAGTCTGTACCTCCCAACTTATAACCCGTATTCCCCGTTCAAAAAATAATTTTTTACTCCTCCCGTAAAATTTTCGCTATCTTAGTCATCTTTATTGGATATTTCTACCAAAAAATGGAGGGCTTCGGCTACCCATTCTGCGCTCATCACCACCTACATATTTAAAAAAATTGAAAAATGTGTTAACCAATGAAAGATGAAGATATTTACGAAAAGGCAGCTAAAAAAGTAAAAGCAAAAAAAGGATTCTTTTATCACTTAGTGGCTTACGCTTGTATCGTCGGGATGCTTTACACCATATTACAACTCGAAAGTAATGGCGAAATCATTCCCGTGGTAGTCGTAGGACTAAGTTGGGGAATTGGCCTTGCAAGTCACTATTTTAGAGTATTCGGAACGGAACATCTTGATTTTTTGGGTTTCAGTAGCAACTGGGAAGAAGACGAATTGGAGAAGGAAATTAAACGGATCAAACGTAAAAGAGAACTCAAATCCGAGCTGGCTAGAGAGAAGGGGCTTCTGGATAATGCCGAAAAATTGGAACTAAAAGAAATCGAAAAGCGACCTTTGGATGATGATTTGGTTTGACTTTAACTCAAGTTCCTAGACTACCCAAGGCTCAAATCATACTTTTGAGCCGTCTCACAATAATTTAAGGCGATTTGAATGAGGATTTGATGGATTTTTGAATCACAATTGAAACGAATATTC